>DASUXK010000120.1:0-31103 GCA_036377935.1 Usitatibacter sp. | reverse complement strand
GCACGAAGCCCTGGACGGCCGGCGCGAGATCGAGCAGCCGCAGCAGGTTCGTCACGCTCGCCCGGGAGCGGCCGATCGCCTTCGCCACTTCCTCGTGCGTCAGGCGGAATTCCTCGATCAACCGCTTGAGTCCCGCCGCCTCCTCGATGGGATTCAGGTCCTCGCGCTGGATGTTCTCGATGAGTCCGATGCCGAGCGCCGCCTCGTCGGGCACCTCGCGCACGACCGCGGGCACCTGCTGCAGTCCCGCGAGCTTCGCCGCGCGCCAACGGCGCTCCCCGGCGAGGATCTCGTACTGTCCGTCGCTCACGGGGCGCACCACGAGGGGCTGGATCACCCCGCGGGCGCGGATCGACTCGGCGAGCTCCTCGAGCGATGCCGGGTCCATGCGCGTGCGCGGCTGGTACTTTCCGGGCCGCAGGCTCCCGAGCGCGAGTTGCGCGAGGCGCTCGCCCGCCTCCGCCGGCTCGCGGGCCGTTCCCAGGAGCGCGTCGAGGCCCCGACCCAAGCCCTTGTGCCGGGCCGTCACGCCGCTTCCGCCACGGCGAAGCCGTTGCGCGCGAGAAGCTCGCGCGCGAACTGCAGGTGCGCGGCCGCGCCCTTCGACGCCGGATCGTGGAGGAGCACGGGCTTGCCGAACGAAGGCGCCTCGGCGATGCGTATGTTGCGCGGGATCACGGTGTCGAAAACCTTCTCGCCGTAGTGGCGCTTGAGCTCGTCCGACACCTGCACGGTCAACGTGCTGCGCGGGTCGTACATCGTGCGCACGAGGGCCTCGATCTCGATGGCGGGATTGAGGTTCTGCTTCACTTTCCGCAGCGTGCCGACCAGATCCGACAGGCCCTCGAGCGCGTAGTACTCGCACTGCATCGGGATGATCACCGCGTCCGCCGCCGCGAAGCCGTTCACGGTCAGCATGTTCAGCGCGGGCGGGCAGTCGATCACCACGAAGTCGTATGCCTTGGCCGCTTCGCGCAGCGCGTCGCGCAGGCGGAACTCGCGCCGCTCCATGGCGATCAGCTCGACCTCGGCACCCGCGAGCTCGCGGTTGGACGGAACGATGTCGTAGCCGCCCTCGCAGGGCTGGATCGCCTCGGCGCAGGAGTACTCGCCGAGGAGCACGCCGTACACGGTCTTGTCGCAGGCGCCCTTGTCGATCCCGCTCCCCGTCGTCGCGTTGCCCTGCGGATCGAGGTCGACCAGCAACGCCCGGCGGCCGTAATGAGCGAGGCTCGCGGAAAGGTTGACGGCGATCGACGTCTTCCCCACTCCGCCCTTCTGGTTCGCGATGACGAAGATGCGGCCCATCAAGCGGCCTCCATGAAAACGAGATGGCGCTTCGCCTGGAGCTCCGGGACCTGGAGCTCGAGCACGCGCGATACCTTGTGGCTCGCCGGAACGCGAGCAATCTCCTCGAAGGGATAGACGCCCTTCATCGCGATCAACTGCCCGGCCGGCGCGACCAGGTGCGCGGCCTGGGCCACGAAGTCCGCGAGATCCGAAAACGCGCGGGAGACGACCGCGTCGAAACGGCGCTCAGGCGCCCAGTTCTCGACGCGCTCGCAGACCACTTCCACGTTCGCAAGCCGGAGCTCGGTTTTTGCCTGGCGCAGGAACGCGCACTTCTTGTGACTCGAATCGAGGAGCGTGACCGAAAGGTCGGGACGCGCGATCGCCAACGGGATGCCGGGAAGTCCCGGACCGCTGCCCACGTCCACGAGCGACTTCGCCCCGGCGATGTGCGGGAGCACGGACAGGCTATCGAGGAGGTGCAACTCCACCATCTGCCCGGTCTCTCGCACCGCCGTGAGGTTGTGCACGCGATTCCATTTGGCGATGAGCTCGAGAAAGCTCGCAAGGGCCGCCGCCGTTCCAGGCGCTGGCGACAGATTCATGGCGGCGAGCCCGGCGGCGATGCGTTGCTCCAGGGTCAAGCGCCACTCTCCCGCAGTGTGCCGGCCAGTGCGCCGCGCCGCTTGAGATGGACGAGGAGAAGCGAGATCGCCGCCGGAGTCACCCCCTGGATGCGGGATGCCTGTCCCACGTTTTCCGGACGGTGCTGGGCGAGCTTCTGTCCGACCTCCCTGGAAAGCCCCCGGATCGCCGCATAGTCGAGATCGGCAGGCAGCGGGGTCCGATCATGCGCGAGCTGGCGCTCGACTTCGGCCGCCTGCCGCTCGATGTAGCCGGAATATTTCGCGGCGATCTCGACTTGGGACGCGACCTCGGCGTCCGGCACGACCGCGGGGTTGTCGGTCCAACGTGCGACCGCGCCATAGCCTACCCCCGGTCGGCGGAGTAGATCGAAGAGTGAGTGTTCACGCTCAAGCGATTGTCCGAGCACAAGCACTTGTTCTTCCACAGGAATTCGAGAGGGAACCGCCCACGTGGCTTTCAGCCTCTGCGTCTCCCGGTCGATGGCGTCGCGCTTGCGGCAGAACGCGTCCCAGCGGGCATCGCCCACGATTCCCAGCCGACGGCCGGCCTCCGTCAGCCGCAGGTCGGCGTTGTCTTCGCGGAGCTGGAGGCGATACTCGGCGCGGCTCGTGAACATCCGATACGGCTCGCTCACCCCGCGGGTGACGAGGTCGTCCACGAGCACGCCCAGGTACGCCTCGTCGCGCCTCGGGCACCAACCGGCCTCGCCCCGCGCGGCGAGCGCGGCGTTGATGCCGGCGAGGAGCCCCTGGGCCGCCGCCTCCTCGTATCCCGTCGTGCCGTTGATCTGGCCGGCGAAAAAGAGCCCCTGGAGCGCCTTGGTCTCCAGGGTCGACTTCAACGCCCGAGGGTCGAAGTAGTCGTATTCGATCGCATAGCCGGGCCGCAGGATCTCGGCATTCTCCAAACCCGGGATCGACCGGACGAGCGCCCATTGCACGTCGAAGGGCAGGCTCGTGGAGATTCCGTTGGGGTAGACCTCGTGTGTCTCCAGCCCTTCCGGCTCCAGGAATACCTGGTGCGAAGCCTTGTCGGCGAAACGATGGATCTTGTCCTCGATCGAGGGGCAATACCGCGGGCCGACCCCTTCGATCACCCCGGTGAACATCGGAGAGCGGTCGAGTCCGGACTTCACGATCTCGTGGGTGCGGGCATTGGTGTGCGCGATCCAGCAGCTCACCTGTCGCGGATGCCGGTCGCGGCGGCCCAGGAAGGAGAAGACCGGCTCTGGGCGATCCCCGGGTTGCTCGGTAAGTTTCGAGAAATCGATGCTGCGGCCGTCGATCCTCGGCGGCGTGCCGGTCTTCAGCCGGCCCACGGGCAGCTTGAGCTCACGCAGGCGTGCGGCGAGCGACAACGAAGGAGGGTCGCCCGCACGCCCCGCTGGGTAGCGCGAGAGGCCGACGTGCACCAAGCCCCCGAGAAAAGTGCCGGTGGTGAGGACGACCGCCGAGGCGTGGAAGCGCAGGCCGATCGAGGTCACCGCGCCGATGACGCGATCGCCCTCGAGGATCAGGTCGTCGACGGCCGCCTGGAAGATCCGAAGGCCCGGCTGGCCCTCCAGCCGCCGGCGGATCGCCGCACGATAGAGCGTGCGATCGGCTTGCGCGCGGGTGGCCCGGACCGCCGGCCCCTTGCTCGCGTTCAGCGTCCGGAACTGGATGCCGGCCTCGTCGGTCGCCTCGGCCATCGCACCGCCCAAGGCGTCGACCTCCTTCACCAGATGTCCCTTCCCAATGCCGCCGATCGAGGGATTGCACGACATCTGCCCGAGCGTCTCGATCGAGTGCGTGAGGAGCAACGTGCGCGCGCCCGCGCGGGCCGCCGATAGGGCGGCCTCAGTGCCGGCGTGTCCTCCGCCGACAACGATGACGTCGAAGCGATTCGGGAAATCCATGGGGAAGAAGGCAGGATGCGACTGAAATTTTACGCGAATGCCCGCCGGTTTGCCTCGCTGTTCCACGTGGAACAACGGGGGTTTGTGGGGCCGCTTTGTTCCACGTGGAACATCCTATTTCCCGATGCAGAAGCGGCTGAAAATTGAGCCGAGGAGGTCGTCAGCGCTCACTTCACCCGTGATCCGACCCATGGCGCGATGCGCTAAACGCAATTCTTCCGCCATCAAATCAAAGGCTTCCTGGAATTTCATCGATTCTTCCAGATGCGCTGCCGCTTCCTGGAGGGCCAGGAGGTGGCGCTCACGAGCCATGAACACGTCCTCACCGTGCGGCCGCCAGCCCGCCGTTTCGAGCAGCCATGCTCGCAACGCCTCCATTCCCTGCCCCGTCTGCGCGGACACGGGGAAAGTCGGCGCTCCTTCCACAAACGGGTGTGGAAGATATCCGGGCGACATGTCGACCTTGTTCATCACATACGCGCGCGGTTGCCCCGGAGGAAATCCGCGGAGCATCGCTTCGTCGGGTCGCTCCTGCGCATCGAGGGCATCGATCACCAGCGCCGCCCCGGCGTCGGCGATCGCCCGCATCGCCCGGTCGATGCCGATCCGCTCCACCGGATCGGAAGACTCGCGCAATCCGGCCGTGTCGATGAGGTGGATCGGCACGCCCTCGAGCGAAATGGTGGCGCGCACGTAATCGCGCGTGGTGCCCGGGACGGGCGTCACGATCGCGAGATCCTCGCCGGCCAGCGCATTGAGGAGGCTCGACTTGCCCACGTTCGGGCGTCCGGCGAGCACCACCGTCAGTCCGTCGCGCAGCACGGCTCCCTGGCGTGCCAGGCCGAGCAGCGATCGAAGGTCCGTGCCGATCGACATTCGCTTGCGCTCGATTTGCGCGCGATCCGCCGGGTCGATCTCCTCTTCCGGGAAATCGATGCACGCCTCGACGTGCATGCGCAACTCGAGAATGGCGTCCGCGATCGCCGTCACGCGCCGCGAGAACTCTCCCGAAAGCGAGCGCGCCGCGCTGCGCGCGGCCTCCACGCTCGCCGCGTCGATGAGGTCTGCGACGCTTTCCGCCTGCGCAAGGTCGAGACGGTCGTTGAGGAAAGCTCGACGGGTGAACTCTCCCGGCTGCGCGATGCGCGCGCCGGCTTCCACGCAGCGCGCGAGCAGCTGCTGCATGACGAAAGGTCCGCCATGCGCCTGCAACTCGAGGACATCCTCCCCGGTATACGAGCTCGGCGATGCAAAGAAAAGCGCGATGCCGCGGTCGATGAGCGCTCCGTGGGCGGCGCGAAAATCGCACAGCGCGGCCTGGCGAGGCGCGGGCACGCGTCCGAGAACGGCGAGCGCGATCGAGCGCGCTTGCCCGCCGGAAACGCGGACCACGCCGATACCGCCCCGCCCCGGCGGCGTGGAGATGGCGGCGATCGTCTCGCCGCGCGTCAGCGGCGGGCCTTTGCCTTCGCCTCGGCCGCGAGAGTTCGGTTGATGTGCCACTGCTGCACGATCGACAGCATGTTCTGGACGACCCAGTAGAGCACGAGGCCCGAGGGGAAGAACAGGAAGAACACGCTGAACATGATCGGCATGACCATCATCACCTTCGCCTGCACCGGGTCGGCCGGCTGGGGATTGATGCGCGTCTGCAGGAACATGGACGCGGCATAGATGACCGGCAGGATGAAGTACGGATCGGGCGCCGAGAGATCGTGGATCCAGCCGATCCAGGGCGCATGGCGCAACTCGATGGATCCGAGCAGCACCCAGTAGAGCGCGATGAAGACCGGGATCTGCACGACGATCGGCAGGCAGCCCCCGAGCGGGTTGATCTTCTCGGTGCGGTACAGCTCCATCATCGCCTGGTTCAGCTTCTGGCGGTCCTCGCCGTAGAGCTGCTTGAGCTTCTCCATCTTCGGCCCCAGGACCTTCATCTGGGCCATCGAGCGCCCCGCCTTCGCGTTCAGCGGATAGAACGCGAGCTTGATGAGGATGGTGAGCAGGATGATCGACCAGCCCCAGTTGTGCACGAAGCCATGGATGGTCTTGAGGATCCAGAAGATGGGCTCGGCGAGCACCTTGAGCCAGCCGTAGTCGACGACCAGGCCCATGCCCGGCGCCGTCTTGGCGAGGCGCGCCTTCTCCTGCGGTCCGATGTACGAGTTGACATCGACGCTCGCCGTCGCGCCGGGCGCGATGGTTCCGATCGGCACCACGACGCCGGCGGTATAGCGGTTGTCCCCCACCTTGCGCGTGAAGTACTCGCGCTCCTGCCCCTCCTTCGGGATCCACGCCGAGACGAAGTAGTGCTGCACGATCGCGATCCAGCCGTCCTTGGCCTTGCGCGGCTCCGGCTGCTTGCCCTTGTCGATGTCCTTGAACGCGATCTTTTCGTATTTCGACTCCGCGGTGTAAACCGCCGGACCCGTGAAGGTGGTGACTCCGCCGAAGGAGCTCGTCTGCGCCGCCTCCTGGCTGGGCGGGTTGGAGTCGCGCAGGAACTGGTAGTACGCATACGCGGCGATCGGCGCGCCGCTGCGATTGGTCACGTCGTAGGCGAGGTCGAAGAGGTACTTCCCGCGGTGGAAGACATAGCGCTTCACGACCTCGTTGCCCCCCGCGTCCCGGGCATGCAGGCGCACCTCGAGCGAATCCTTGCCCTGCTCCAGCGTGTAGGCGCGCTGCTCCGGCTCGTACACGGTGTTGTGGTTGGGCAGGTGGTCTCCGAGGAGCCCCGACTGGGTCGTGAAGAAATGCTCGGGTGCCGGCTCGATCAGCGTGAGCGGCTTGTTGCGGTCCTGGGCGGAATGCACGTCACGGAACGTGAGGCGGCGGATATCGCCTCCGACCGGATCGATTTCCACGTCGAGGAGATCGGTGGTCACGCGCACCGGCACCGCGGAAGCGGGGGCAACCGCCGCGGTGGGTGGCGTCGGGGACGCACTTGTCGAGGCCGGGGGAACCGACTGCGCAGGCTGCCCACCCGAGGGCAAGCTCGGCACCGTCGAAGCGGAGCCCTGCGCGGTCGCCGCGGGATGCGTCTGGGCCACCGGCGCGGGCGCATTGTGCTTCTCCCATGCCTCCCAGAGAAGAAGCGCGGAAAACGAAAAGACGATCAGGGCGATGACGCGTTGGGTGTCCATCGGGATTCTTGGGATCAGGGAACCGGATCGAAGCCGCCGGCATGCCAGGGGTGGCAACGGGAGATGCGGCGCGCGGCAAGCCACGAGCCTTTCCACGCGCCGTGCCGCTGCAGGGCCTCGATCGCATATTCGGAACAGGTGGGTGAAAAGCGGCACTGCCCTCCCCACCACGGCGAGAGAAGGTAGCGGTAACCGCGGACCAGGCCGATGAGCAGGCGCGGCATCAGCGTGCGCTCGTCGCTTGCAGCTCGTCGAGCAGCCGCCCGAGCTCCGCCCGCAGCGCAAGGCCCGGATCGAGGCGATGACGCACCATGACGACGCAATCGATGCCGGCGCCCTTCACGGGATGCCGGCGGAACGCCTCGCGGACGACCCGCTTGATGCGGTTGCGCTCGACAGCCGAGGGAACGTGGCGCCGCGAAAGCGCGACTCCGATGCGGGAGACGCCGGTGGCGCTCGCCGAGGCATGGATCACCAAGTGGTTTCCCCGCGCCTTGCGCCCGGTGCGCAGGATGGGCCCGAAGGCGCCTTGCGTGGTGAAGCGATGGCGCCGGGGGAGCGCCTGCGCGCGAGCGCCCGGCGGCATGAGGAGCTCAGACGGCGATGCGCTTGCGGCCCTTGGCGCGGCGCGCATTGATCACGGCGCGACCGCTCGCCGTCTTCATGCGCACGCGGAACCCGTGCGTCTTCTTGCGATGAGTGGTGGACGGCTGGAAAGTGCGTTTCATGGGACGCCCCTGGTTCGATGTGCGGGTGGCGAAAAGCCTGAAATTATAACCGATGCCGGCCCCTGAGACCATCGGAGGGAACCGCGAGACGCCATCCGGCGCTGTGGATAACAGCGCCCGATCCGGATAAAATTTCGCATTGTCCTGCCGTCCTTTCCGCTTCACTCCATTCCACAGCCGCCCCTGCCCATGGATTCGCTTTGGCCGTCGCTCGCCGCAGAGCTCAAGAAGGAGCTGCCGGCCCAGCAATTCGATACCTGGATCCGGCCGTTGCGTGCCGAGCGGCAGGACGACCAGCTCGTGCTCGTCGCCCCGAACCACCACGTGCTGCGCTGGGTCCGCGCCAACTTGCTGTCGCGCATCGAGTCGAGGGTCGAGCGCGTGGCCGGCACCCGGCTGAGCGTGAATCTCGTCCTCGAGGACCGTCCCGCCGAGCCGGAGATCGTGGTGCCCGAGCCGCTCCCGGTCCCGGCGAGCGCGGACCGCGGCAATCGCGAGGAGCACCGGCTGAATCCGGCCTTCACCTTCGCCAACTTCGTGAACGGCAAGGCGAACCAGATCGCGCGCGCCGCGGCGATCCAGGTCGCGGAGAACCCCGGCACCGCCTACAACCCCCTCTTCATCTATGGCGGCACGGGCCTGGGCAAGACCCACCTGCTGCAGGCCATCGGCATCGAGGTCCTCAAGCGCAATCCGAAGGCGAAGGTGCGCTACATCCACGCCGAGCAGTTCGTGGCCGACGTGGTGCGCGCCTACCAGCACAAGAGCTTCGACTCCCTCAAGCGCTACTACCGGTCCCTCGACCTCTTCCTCATCGACGACGTGCAGTTCTTCGTCGGCAAGTCGCGTTCGCAGGAAGAGTTCTTCTATACGTTCAACGCGCTCTTCGAGGCGCACAAGCAGGTGGCGATCACGAGCGACTGCTTCCCGAAGGAGATGACGGGCATCGAGGAGCGACTCATCTCGCGCTTCGGCTGGGGCCTCACCGTCGCCGTGGAGCCGCCGGAGCTCGAGATGCGCGTCGCGATCCTCCTCAAGAAGGCGGAGAACGACGGCGTGCGGGTGGACGAGAACGTGGCGTTCTTCATCGCGAAGCACATCCGCTCCAACGTGCGCGAGCTCGAGGGAGCGCTCAAGCGCGTGCTCGCATACGCCCGCTTCAACAACGCGACGGTCAACGTCGCGACCGCCCGCGAGGCGCTCAAGGACCTGCTCGCGGTGCTCAACCGCCAGGTGTCGATCGAGAACATCCAGAAGACGGTCGCCGACTACTTCAAGATCAAGGTGTCGGAGATGTACTCGAAGAAGCGCTTCCGTTCGGTGGCCCGGCCGCGGCAGGTCGCGATGGCTCTCGCCAAGGAGCTCACCCAGCAGAGCCTGCCGGAGATCGGCGAGGCCTTCGGCGGACGCGATCACACCACGGTGCTGCATGCGTGCCGCAAGACACAGGAGCTGCGCGAGACCGACCAGGAATTCGCGCGGGACTACGCGCAGCTGCAGCAGATCCTTCTCGGATGACCATGGAAATCGCCGGGACAACCTGTGGATCGTTTCGGCACCCTGCGGGAAGGCTCATCTTATCCACAGGCTGCGGTTGCAAAGCCGGCGATCCATCCCCATCTGTTTTCGATGTCAACCCGTTGTTCCGCTTCGGCATTCTGAAGTTTTCCCGCTCCGGGCCGCCTCCTATTAGCTATCAACTGTCTTCATTTCAATAAAATCATGCTGAAAATAAAGACGACAAACGACAAGCTCCTCGGCCCGTTGCAGCAGGTCACCGGCATCGTCGAGCGGCGGCACACGCTGCCCATCCTTTCGAACGTCCTGGTCACCGCCTCGGGTGCGGAGCTCGAATTCCTCGCAACCGACCTCGAGGTGCAGATCACATCGAAGGCCGCGATCGAAGGCCACGCCGAAGGGGCCGTCACGGCGGGGGCGCGCAAGCTCTACGACATCCTGCGTTCGTTGCCCGAGGATGCGGAGGTCTCCCTCGAGGCGAAGGACAACCGCATGGTGGTGCGCGCCGGGAAGAGCCGCTTCAACCTGCAGACGCTGCCCGCGGCGGATTTCCCGCGCATGGTGGAGGCCAAGGACGCGTCGAAGACGCTCACCCTCCCCCAGAAGGCGCTGAAGGACGCGCTGCGGCTGGTGCAGTTCGCGATGGCGGTCCAGGACATCCGCTACTACCTGAACGGCGTTCTTTTCTCCGTGGACGGGGACACGCTGCGCGTCGTCGCGACGGACGGCCATCGGCTTTCGTACGCGAGCCGCTCCCTCGGCAGCGATCACGGCTCGGTCGAGGCGATCCTGCCGCGCAAGACGGTGATCGAGCTGATCAAGCTGCTCGGCGATACCGACGATCCGGTCTCGCTCGCCATCGGATCGAACCAGGCCCGCCTCGCGTTCGGCGGCATCGAGATCGTGTCGAAGATCGTCGAGGGCAAGTTCCCGGACTACCAGAAGGTGATCCCGACCACGCACAAGAATCGCGTGACCCTCGATCGCGCGACGCTCGCGCAGTCGCTCAACCGCGCGGCGATCCTCTCGAACGAGAAGATCCGGGGCGTGCGCCTGGTATTCACCAAGGATGCGCTGTCGATCATCTGCACGAACAACGAGCAGGAGGAAGCCGAAGAAGGTCTCGTCGTCGAGTACGACGGGGACCCGCTGGACATCGGCTTCAACATCTCGTACCTCCTCGATGTCCTGAACCATGTCGACTCCCCGAGCGTGACGTTCGCGATGGGCGACTCGAACTCGAGCGCGCTGGTGCAGATCCCCGGCCGCGACGACTTCAAGTACGTCGTCATGCCGATGCGCATCTAGGAACCGCCCGAAGCACCCGAACCCAGGAAATCAATGGCAACCCTCCCCGAAGTGACCCAGCCCAACGGCCGCGCGGCCGCCGAATACGACTCCAACAGCATCAAGATCCTCAAGGGACTGGATGCGGTCCGCAAGCGCCCCGGCATGTACATCGGCGACACGTCGGACGGCACGGGCCTGCACCACATGGTGTTCGAGGTCGTGGACAACGCGATCGACGAGGCGCTCGCCGGGCATTGCGACGACATCAAGGTCATCATCCACACGGACAACTCGATCTCCGTGGTGGACAACGGCCGCGGGATCCCCACGGACATCAAGGAGGACGACGACCTCAAGCGCTCGGCCGCCGAGATCGTGATGACCGAGCTGCACGCGGGCGGCAAGTTCGACCAGAACTCGTACAAGGTTTCCGGCGGCCTGCACGGCGTGGGCGTCTCGGTGGTGAACGCGCTGTCCGAGTGGCTGAAGCTTCGCATCTGGCGGCACGGCCAGGCGTACTACATGGAGTTCCACGACGGCGTGGCCGTGAAGCCGCTCGAGGCGACGGGCACCACCGAGCGCCGCGGCACCGAGGTGCATTTCCTCGCCTCGAAGGCCACCTTCGGCAACGTCGAGTTCCACTACGAGATCCTGGCCAAGCGCCTGCGCGAGCTCTCCTTCCTGAACGACGGGGTGAAGATCGAGCTCATCGACCAGCGCGCCGGCAAGAGCGAGAACTTCGCGCACACCGGCGGCGTGAAGGGATTCGTGGAGTACATGAACCGCTCCAAGACGGTGCTGCACAACAACATCTTCCACGCGGTCGGCGAGAAGGACGGGATGACCGTCGAGGTCGCGATGCAGTGGAACGATTCCTACGGCGAGTCGGTGCAGTGCTTCACGAACAACATCCCGCAACGCGACGGCGGCACGCACCTCACGGGCCTGCGCACCGCGATGACGCGCACCATCAACAACTACATCGAGAAGGAAGAGATCGCCAAGAAGGCGAGGGTCGAGACGACGGGCGACGACATGCGCGAGGGGCTCACCTGCGTGCTTTCGGTGAAGGTTCCCGAGCCCAAGTTCTCGTCGCAGACCAAGGACAAGCTCGTCTCCTCCGAGGTGCAGCCGGTGGTGCAGGAGATCGTGTCGCAGAAGCTCGCCGATTTCCTGATGGAAAGGCCGTCCGACGCGAAGATCATCTGCACCAAGATCGTGGAGGCCGCGCGCGCGAGGGAGGCGGCGCGCAAGGCGCGCGAGCTCACCCGCCGCAAGGGCGTCCTCGACGGGATCGGCCTGCCGGGCAAGCTCGCCGATTGCCAGGAGCGCGATCCGACGCAGTGCGAGCTGTACCTGGTGGAGGGCGATTCCGCGGGAGGCTCCGCGAAGCAGGGCCGCGACCGCAAGTTCCAGGCGATCCTTCCGCTCAAGGGCAAGATCCTGAACGTCGAGCGCGCGCGCATCGACAAGATCATCACCTCGCAGGAGGTCGCCACGCTGATCACCGCGCTGGGCGCCGGCATCGGCGAGGAGTTCAACATCGAGAAGCTGCGCTACCACCGCGTGATCATCATGACGGACGCGGACGTGGACGGCGCGCACATCCGCACCCTCCTCCTCACCTTCTTCTACCGGCAGATGCCGATGCTGCTCGAGAAGGGCCACATCTACGTGGCGCAGCCGCCGCTCTACAAGGTGAAGAGCGGAAAGGAGGAGCGCTACCTGAAGGACGAGCACGAGCTGAAGCTGCACCAGCTGCGCCGCGCGCTCCACGGCGCGGCGATCATCCCCGCCGCCAACGCGGCGCCGCTCGCCGGCGAGGCGCTCGAGCGCCTCGCCTCCGAGTACCTCATCACCGAAGCGGTGATCGAGCGGCTGTCCGCGGCGATGGATTCCGGAGTGCTGCGCGCCATGCTCGACATGCCGCGGATCGCCCTCGACGACCAGGAGGGCGCGCAGGAGGCCTCGCGTCGCCTTCACGACCTGCTGCAGCCGCATCCGCCCAAGGCGCACATCGAGCGCGACCCGACCTCCGAAGGCTGGCGCCTGCGCCTCGAGAAGGTGGTCCACGGCAACAAGGTCGAGACCATCATCGACCATGCGTTCCTCGAAAGCGGGGACTACGCGCAGATCGTGAAGACGGCGCAGACCCTCGCCGGGCTCATCCAGGCCGATGCGCAGGTGAAGCGCGGCGAGACGGTGCGCTCGATCCGCTCCTTCAAGGAAGGGCTCGACTGGCTGCTCGCCGAGGCGAAGGGCGGGATGGCGATCCAGCGCTACAAGGGCCTGGGGGAGATGAACCCGGAGCAGCTCTGGGAGACGACCATGGATCCCGCCAAGCGCGTGCTGCTCAAGGTGCAGATCGAGGATGCGATCAGCGCCGGCGAGATCTTCTCCACGCTCATGGGCGACGAGGTCGAGCCGCGCCGGCAGTTCATCGAGAGCAACGCCCTGGGCGTGTCGAACCTCGACGTCTGAGCCCGCCCGTCCGCGCCGCGCGCGCGCCGGCCTACCAGGCGTAGCCGAGACCGAGCAGCAGCGTCGAATCCGTGGCGTCGCGGCCCGGCTCGGGATCGTGTTCCCAGTCGACGTTGAGCTGCAGGCTCGCGTTGAGCTTGTCGATCAACGGCGCGCGCACGCCCGTCCGCGTGCGCACGGTGATGTCGCTCGTGCGCTCGAGGTTCCAATAGCCGTCCTGCTCGTGGAAGATTTCCGCGCGCTCCGCGAGGACCTTGTGACGGTATCGCAGGCCCCAGCCGAATGCCGGGTGATCGTCGCGGGCGCCGTCGACCGGATGCAGCGACACGGCCTCGATGCCGCCGCGCAGGCTCGCCTGCGTGCGATCGCCGTCGCGCAACTGCACGCCGTAACCGGCGCCGAGCGTCGAGCGCAGCTCCACGCCGCTGAAGCGGTCACGCTCGACCGATGCGCGGCCGTAGTAGAAGCGCCGCGGGTCCACGAACCGGTCGAGGCTGCCGTTCGCGAGCCAGTTCGAGGCGGTCTCGCGACCGGACTCCTCGGCCTGCGTCGCGTCGAGCGCGAGCGCGGCGCGCCAACGCTTCGCGCGCGCTTCGAGGGCGAAGTCGCCCACCGAGGTCGCGCTTTCGCTGTTGCCGCGCACCTGCGCGACCGACAGCGTGAAGCGCCCGGTGTACCCCACGCCGATGCCGGACTGCTCCGGCGTCGGATTCACGAACGCGACCTCGGAAAGCGGTATCGTTCCCCGCATCCGGGAAAGCGCCGCATCGCCCCGGCGCAGGACCTCGATCGGCTCGTCGGCCTCGATGGCGGCCACGTCCTTCCTGCGAATCTCGACTTTTCCGGCGTACTTGGTCTCCAGCGTGAGCTTGTCCTTGCCCAGCCGCAGCACCTTCCCCGTGAGCCGGTCGCCGTTGCCGAGCGTCACGCGGTCCGCGAGCGCCGTACGAGCGGCGGTCGTCGCCATCGCCGCGACGAGCGCGGCTGCGAGCATCATGTCCCTTCGACTCAAAGTTGTCGTCCTCCCGATCCATACGGACCGCGCGACCTTTTCCCGGTTCACGGGGTCGATCCATTCCTTCCAGGCTGCATCGCCGTGACCGTGCCGTGAGCGCCACTTTCCGTTCGCTGGCGAGCCCCAACTACCGCCGCTGGGCGGCGGGAGCGTTCGTTTCCAACATCGGCACGTGGATGCAGCGCACCGCGCAGGACTGGATCGTCCTCGCCGACCTCACGCCGCACAACGCGACGGCGGTCGGGATCGTGATGGCGCTGCAGTTCGGCCCGGCGCTGCTGCTGCTCCCCATCACCGGCTACGTCGCCGACCGCTTCGACCGGCGCAGGATCCTCATCACGACGCAGTCGTGCCAGGGCGCCCTCGCGTTCCTCCTGGGCCTTCTCACCATCACCGGCGTCGTGCAACTCTGGCACGTGTATGCGTTCGCGTTCCTGCTGGGGTCGGTCACGGCCTTCGACGCGCCCGCGCGCCAGACCTTCGTTTCGGAGCTCGTCTCCGATTCGCTGCTTTCGAACGCCGTCGCGCTCAACTCCACGTCGTTCAATGCCGCGCGCATGATCGGTCCCGCGATCGCGGGCCTGCTCATCGCCGGCGTGGGGACGGGCTGGGTGTTCCTCATCAACGCGGTGTCGTTCGTCGCGGTGATCGCGGCGCTCGCGACGCTACGCGTGGAGGAACTCCATCGCAGGGCACGACCGGCCCGCACGACCGGCGGGTTCGTCGAGGGCTTCCGCTACGTGCGGCGCCGCCCCGAGATGGTGACCGTCTTCCTCATGCTGTTCCTGGTCGCGACGTTCGGCCTCAACTTCCCGGTCTTCGTCTCGACGATGGCGGTGAGCGCGTTCCACGCCGGCGCGGGCAAGTTCGGCTTCCTCACCTCGATGCTCGCCGTCGGATCGGTGAGCGGCGCGCTCTTCGCCGCGCGGCGCGAGAAGCCGCGCATCTCGTTCCTGATCGGCGGCGCCGCGGTGTTGGGCGTAGGGCTCGGCGTGGCGGCGCTGATGCCGAGCTACGCGCTCTTCGGGCTGGTGCTCATCGCCGTGGGCCTGTCCGCGCAGACGTTCAACACCACGGCGAACAGCTCGATCCAGCTCTGGACAGAGCCCGTGATGCGCGGACGGGTGATGGCGATCTACATCGGCATCCTGCAGGGCTGCACGCCGCTCGGCGCTCCGCTGGTCGGATGGGTGGCGGACCGCTTCGGGCCGCGCTGGTCGCTCGTGGTGGGCGCCGCCGCGGGGGCGAGCGCCGCGCTGGTCGGCGTGCGCCACCTGGTGCGCCACCACGGGCTTCGCATGCGGTTGGAAGCGGGCCGCCTTCGCTTCACGATGGAAAGGCGCGAGCCGCCGGCCACGGCGGTGCGGCCGTATCGCTCGCCGGATCTCGAGGGGCGCTAGGCCGCCTTGCGCATGCGCGCCTTGCCGGGGCCCTTCTTCGCCTTCGCCGCGAGGAGCTCGACCGCCTCCTCGAGCGTGATGGTGCCGAGCATGTCCTGGTCCGGAAGCGTGGCATTCACCTTGCCGTGCTTCACGTACGGGCCGTAGCGGCCGGAGTACAGCGCCACCGGCTGGCCGTCGGCCGGGTGCTTGCCGAGCACCTTCAGCGCGCCGCGGGCGCCGAACGACTTCGGCTCCTTGAGGAGCGCCACGGCGCGCTCCAGGGTGATGTCGAAAACGCTCTCGTCCTTGGGGATCGACTTGAAGTTGCCGTCGTGGCTCACGTAGGGACCGAAGCGGCCGATCGCGGCGTTCACCTTCTTTCCCGTCTCCGGATGGGCGCCGAGGTCGCGCGGCAGCGCGAGGAGCTTGAGCGCGGTCTCGAGCATGACGGAATCCGGGGCGATGTTCTTCGGGACGGACACGCGCTTGGGCTTGCGGTCGCCCTCGGGCTCGCCGAGCTGCACGTAGGGGCCGTACGGCCCGTGCAGGAGGTAGACCATCTTGCCGCCCTCCGGCTCGGGGCCCAGCTCGCGCTTCGCCGCCTCGCCGCTCTCGGCGCCGTCGACGTTGCGCGTGTAATCGCAATCCGGATAGCCCGCGCACCCGATGAACCGGCCGCGCCGCCCGAGGCGGATGGTGAGGTGGTGCTTGCCGCATTTGGGGCACATCTCGTCCATCTGCTCCTGCGTCACGTCCTTGCGCGACACCGATTCCTTCTCGCCGATCTGCGCCGAGAAATCCTTCCAGAACTTCTCCAGGACCGGCACCCATTCCTCCTTGCCGTTCGAGATGTCGTCGAGCTCGTCCTCGAGCTTCGCGGTGAAGTCGTAGTCGACCCAGTGCGCGAAATGCTCCGTGAGGAACTTGTTGACGATGCGCCCCACGTCCGTGGGCATGAAGCGCTTCTTGTCGAGGATCACGTACTCGCGGTTCACGAGCGTCGAGATGATCGAGGCGTACGTCGAGGGCCGCCCGATGCCGTACTGCTCGAGCGCCTTCACGAGGCTCGCCTCGGAATAGCGCGGCGGGGGCTGCGTGAAGTGCTGCTCGCCGTAGAGGCGGTCCATCTTCACCGCGTCCCCGGTTTCGAAGGACGGAAGGCGCTTGTCCTCCTCCTCGACCGCATCGTCCTCGTCCTCGTGGTACACCGCGTAGAAGCCGGGGAAGACCATGGTCTGCCCCGTCGCGCGGAACAGGTTGCCGGGCCCGCCCACGACGAAGTCGACCGCGACGGTGTCGAAGCGCGCCGGCGTCATCTGGGAGGCGATGGCGCGCTTCCAGATCATCTCGTAGAGCTTGCGTTGCTCGTCGTTCAGGAACGGAGCGACCGACTCGGGCGTGCGCGCGATCGACGTGGGCCGGATGCCCTCGTGCGCCTCCTGGGCGTTCTTCGCGCTGCTGCGGTATTCCACGGGCGCCTTGGGGAGATACTCCGAGCCGTAGTGCTTGGTGATGTAGCCGCGCATCTCCGCGACCGCATCCTTGGACAGGGTCACCGAGTCGGTGCGCATGTAGGTGATGAGGCCCGTCACGACTTTCCCGACGGCCACGCCCTCGTAAAGGCTCTGGGCCACCTTCATCGTGCGATCGGTGGAGAAGCCGAGCTTGCGCACCGCCTCCTGCTGCAGGGTGGACGTCGTGAACGGGGCGGCCGGCGAGCGCAGCTTGCGCTTCTTCTCGATCTCCTTGACCTTCGCCGTTCCCTTCGCGTGCTGCTCGAGGAACGCGCGGATCTCCTGCTCGCGCTCGGCGCTACCGATCGCGAACTGGTCGAGCTTCTCGCCCTTGAAGTGCGTGAGGCGCGCGGTGAAGGCGATGCGGTCCTTCTCCGCGTCGAAATGCATCGTCCAGTATTCCTGGCTCTTGAAGCGCTCGATCTCCTGCTCGCGCTCGACGATCAGGCGCAGCGCGGGGCTCTGCACGCGCCCCGCGGACAGGCCGCGCCGGATCTTCTTCCACAGCAGCGGGGACAGGTTGAAGCCGACGAGGTAGTCGAGCGCGCGGCGCGCCTGCTGCGCGTTCACCAGGTCCATCGAAATCGTGCGCGGATGCTTCACGGCTTCCTTCACCGCGCCTTCCGTGATCTCGTAGAAGACCACGCGCTTGAGCTTCTTGTCCTTGAGCGCCTTGCGCGACTTGAGGATCTCCGAAAGGTGCCACGCGATCGCCTCGCCCTCGCGGTCCGGGTCGGTCGCGAGCAGCACGGTGTCGGCGTCCTTCACCGCCCTGGCGATCGCATCGACGTGCTTCGCGTTGCGGTCGATGAGCTCGTACTTCATCCGGAAGTTGTCATCCGGGTCGACGGCGCCCGTCTTCGGCACGAGATCACGCACGTGTCCGTACGAAGCGAGGATCTCGTAATCCTTGCCGAGGTACTTCTTGAGCGTCTTGGCCTTGGACGGCGACTCGACGATGAGGAGATTGGAAGCCATGGATTCCTTGTGGGGACTCATTCAATTCTATAACGCGCCTCCCGGCGCACCGGGACCGCGGTTGCCGCTCAACCCGTCTCCACCCGCTGGAAGGCGCCGCCCGGCAGCGGGATCACGCGCCCGGCGAGCTCGAGCATCGACATGCGCGCCGTGAGGTGGGGCACCTCCAGTCCCGTGCGCGAGGCGAGCTGCTCGAGCGTCGCCGGCGCGAAGCCGAGCGCTTCGAGCAGCTCGTCGCGATCGCGCGCCGGGGATCGCTTCGCCGGTGCGGCGCCCGCCGGCCGGCTCCAGCCGAGCCCGTCGAGCACGCCCTGCGCATCCTCCACCAGCATCGCCCCTTCCCGGATCAGCCAATGACAGCCCTTGGAAACCGGCGAATGAATCGATCCCGGAAGGGCGAACACCTCGCGGCCCTGCTCCGCGGCGATGCGCGCGGTGGTGAGGGTGCCGCTGGGCAATCCCGCCTCGATGACCAGCACCCCTTTCGCCAGCCCACTGATCAGACGATTGCGCCTAGGGAAGTTCCTCGCGACCGGCGGCGTGCGCAGCGGGAATTCCGACACGAGGCAGCCGTCCGCCGCGAGCGCGCGCGCGATATCGGCGTTCACGGCCGGATAGACGATATCGGGGCCGGTTCCGAGGATTGCAAGCGACGAGCCGCGGGCCGCAAGCCCCCCGCGGTGGGCCTCGGCATCGACGCCCAGGGCGAGCCCGCTCACGATCGTGAGCCCCGCTTGCGACAGGGCCGAGGCGAACGCGTTCGCGTCGCGAAGTCCCTGGGCGGTGGCATTCCTGCTTCCGACGATCGCGAGCGCCGGCTTGCGGAGCAGCTCCAGGCGTCCCTCCGCGTAGAGGATCGGGGGAGGTTCATCCACTTCGAGGAGCGGCGCGGGGTATTCGGGATCCCCCAGCGGCACCAGGTGGCGCCCGGGCGCGTCGAGCCACCGCATGGTCGACTCGACGAGGCGAGGATCGGCCCCCCGGGAAAGTGCGCGCGCCACCGGCTCGCCGGCGAATGCGGCGACTTCCGCGGCCGGGGCCTCGAGCACGCCGAATGGCGTTCCGGCCCAGGCGAGCAAGCGTCGCAGGACCGAAGGCGCGACGCCGGGCACGAGGCAGATGCGAAGCCACGCGAGCGCTTCGAGCTGTGAGCAGCGATTCCAGTCCACGGGCGGGAGGAGAGCACGACGATTCCCGTTAAACGGCGAACGGCGAAGGGCGCTGACGCGGCCGGGCAGCAAAAAGGGGGCCGCGGCCCCCTTTCGGCTCGCGGCGGCGGGCGATCAGGGCGTGCGGACGGCGTCGCCCACGTAGATCGGCCGCGTCGCGCTCATCACCATCGCATAGGACATCTTGTGGAAGACGCGGAAGACGAAGATCAGGCCGTTGCGCTCGTCGGGAAGCTTGATCGTGCCGCCGCGCAGGGTGGCCCCCGCCTTCGCGTGCGCAGGATCCTCGACCGTCGGCTCCGGGACGATGTAGACGGGCGTGATCTTCACGTCCTTCATCCAGCCGCTCTCGGCGATTCCGCCTGTATCGTGACCGTTGTTGGCGTCGATCACCGCGCCACGATGGTAGCTCGCGAGGACGTTGCCCACTTCCAGCCCGTCGCGCGAGCCGCGGTTGATCGTGATCACCTGGAACTGGCCGATCTCGGCGACGCCGCCCTCGACCGACATGATCGTGCCCGAGATCTGCCTGGTGGGCGCATGCGGGACGTAGTTCGGGAAGGTCGTCTCGCGCGCGGGCACGAGGCGATCGCCGGGCGTGATCTCCTGGACCGACTTCACGATGGTGAGCGTCGTCGGGTTGCCGAAGCGGCGCACCCGCGCGTCCCCCAGGTATTTGGCCTCGTATCCGAGGATCTCGTTGGTGTCCGGATCGTGCAGGGCGACGCCCGGCTCGAAGACCTGCCAGCCGACGCCGGCATCCGCCCCGATGCGGTCGGCATACGCGGTCTCGCCGGCGCTCACCGCGACGCGCCCTTCCTGGGTCGCGACGATGCGCGGGGCATTCTCGAGCGCGTCGTCTTCGACGACCAGGGGCTGGGTGAGGAACGGCCCGATGACGGTGCCCGGAATGCTCGGAATCGCGCTGCGCAATGGCTCCACGCGCACGCGGGGCTCGAGCCGCACGATGTTCGCCGCGGCCGCACCCGGGCCCCCCGCCTGCAGGGAGAGCTGGGGATAGGCGCCGGATCGATCGAGATGGATGACGTCCCCCGGGTAGATCCAGTGGGGATCTTCGATCTGCTCGCGGTTCATCTGCCAGATCTGCGGCCATTTCCAGGGATCTTTCAGGAAGCGCCCGGAAATGCCCCAAAGCGTGTCGCCCTTGACCACGGTGTATTCGTCCGGCGCGTCCGCCTGCAGGTCCGCCTGGGTGACGTGCTGCTCGGACGCGGCCGTGCCGGAATTGGCGGGAGAAGGCGCCGCCTCGGCCAGGAGACAGACCGGAACCAAACTGGCCAGGGCCGCGACTAAAGATATAATTGTCTTTCGCATGGCGGCACTCACTTGTGGATATGGAGCTCGGGACCCATATTCAGAAAAAGGGTTACGTCCCCTTTTTCAAGTAGTGCGGTAAATTCTGCACATAATTTATTCAATTAGCAAGCATTTATGGCGATTCTCGAGATCCTCCAATACCCCGACCCGCGTCTCAACAAGCCTGCCGAACGCGTCGAGAAGATCGACGCGCCCGTCCGCAAGCTGATCGATGACATGGTGGAGACCATGTACGCCGCCCCGGGCGTGGGCCTCGCCGCGACGCAGGTCGACGTCCACAAGCAGATCGTGGTGATCGACGTGAGCGAGGATCACAGCGACCTGCGCGTCTTCATCAATCCGGAAATCACGCGCCGTGAAGGGGTGGCCGTGAACCAGGAAGGCTGCCTTTCCGTTCCGGGCATCTACGACAACGTCGAGCGCGCGGAGAGCGTGACGGTCACCGCGCTCGACCGCAACGGCTCGCGCTTCACCCTCAACGCTTCGGGGGTCCTCGCGACCTGCATCCAGCACGAGATGGACCACCTCGAAGGCAAGGTCTTCGTGGAGAGGCTCTCCGAGCTCAAGCAGAACCGCGTGCGCGCGAAGATCAAGAAGCGCCAGCGGAAGGCGGCCTGACGGCCTCCGCCCTGCGCGTCGCGTTCGCCGGTACGCCGGCCTTCGCCGCGCGAGCCCTGGAGGCGGTCCTCGCCGCCGGGCACTGCGTTCCCCTCGTCCTCACCCAGCCCGACCGGCCCGCCGGGCGGGGCCTGCGCGTGACGGAAAGCGAGGTCGCGCAGGCCGCCGCGCGCCACGGGCTTCCCCTTCTCAAGCCCGCCACGCTGCGCGAGGGCGAAGCGCGGGGCGTGCTCGGGAGCGCGCGTTGCGACGTCCTCGTGGTGGCCGCCTTCGGGATGATCCTGCCGCGCGCCATTCTCGAGTTGCCGCCGAGCGGATGCCTCAACATCCACGCTTCGCTCCTGCCGCGGTGGCGGGGCGCCGCGCCGATCCAGCGCGCGATCCTCGCCGGAGACACGCGGAGCGGCATCACGATCATGCGCATGGACGAGGGGCTCGATACGGGTCCCTGCCTGCTCCAGCGCGCCATCGAGATTCCGGCTCGCGGGACCGCCGGTGCGCTCACCGAGGCGTTGGCGGACCTTGGCGCCGAGTGCATCGTCGAGGCCCTCGCGCAACTCGATCGCCTGCAGCCGGTCGCCCAGGATCCGGCCCTCGCGACCTACGCCGCGAAGATCGCGAAGAGCGAGGCGCGCATCGACTGGACGCGGACCAGCGAAGAGATCGACCGCCAGGTGCGAGCGTTCAATCCCGTCCCGGGTGCCGAGACCCAATTCCAGGGGCAGGGCCTCAAGATCTGGGAGGCCGAGCCGGTCCGCGCATCGGGCGTACCTTCCACCATCCTGAACGCGGATCCCCGGAACGGCCTCGTGGTTGCCTGCGGCAACGGGGCGCTACGCCTCCATACGGTCCAAAGGGCTGGCGGAAAGAGGCTTCCGGCGGATGTCTTCTTGCTCGGCGGGCGCATCCGGCCCGGCATGACGCTGGCCGCCGAGGCTCCTGCGGCGCGCCCGGCGCCCACGCGCTGACGTAACCCGCTGATTTCTCGGGAAAGGCAGCTCCGAGACGATTCCGGCAGTGGCTGGCAAGTCCTTGAGAATGGTGGTAAATTGGCTTCCGCTGCCGCACTGTCTCGAACTTGCCACAAAGTGTTGTGGAAACGCACGATGCTCCGGGACGGCAGCGCACTTCGGGATGAATCGATGACGCTGCGCCACATCTTCTCCAACGTCCTTCGCACTTTCGCGACGCGCGCTTCGCGCGGCGCGGCGCGCGCGATCGCGTTGCTGGCGCTCCTGCTCTCGCTCGCGCCCGCCGCCTGGGCCGACGGCATCGAGATCCGCAGCGCGTCGATCACGCCTTCGGACGACGGATGGCAGCTCGACGCGCAGTTCGACATCCGGTTCAGCCCGCGCCTCGAGGAAGCGGTGAACCGCGGGGTGCCGCTCTACTTCGTCGTCGATTTCGAGCTCTCTCGACCGCGCTGGTACTGGTTCGACGAGAAGCCCGTCCAGGTCTCGCAGACCTACAAGATCAGCTACACGCCGTTGCTGCGCCAGTACCGGCTCTCGGTGGGCAACGTGTACCAGAACTTCACGCGCATGGAGGAAGTCACGCGCGTGCTTTCGAAGATTCGCGGATGGCATGTCGCGGACCGCGGCGCATTGAAGAGGGACGGTACCTACCAGGCGGCGGTTCGCATGCGCCTGGATACGGGCCAGCTGCCGAAACCGTTCCAGGTGAACGCCATCGCCTCGCGCGACTGGACCCTGGACTCGGATTGGCATCGCTGGACCATCGGTCCATGAAGGCTTTGATCTTCCTGTGTGTGGTCACCGGCGCGGCGCTGGTGTACCTCATGTCGGAAGCGTCTTCGAACACCGCGCTCTTCGCGCAGAACTATCCCCTGCTCCTCGGCCTCGGCGGCGGACTCGCGCTGGGCCTCATGGCGCTCATCGTCTACCAGCTCCTGCTCCTGCGCCGGAAGCTGCGCGAGCGCGTCTTCGGCTCGAAGCTCACGCTGCGCCTGATGGCGGTGTTCACGCTCATGGCGCTGATCCCGGGCGGGCTGGTCTACGCGATCTCCTTCCAGTTCCTGCAACGCTCCATCGAGTCGTGGTTCGACGTGAAGGTGGACGACTCGTTGAAGGGCGGCATCAACCTCGCGCGCAGCGCCCTCGAGAATTCGCTCAAGGACCTCACGCAGAAGGCCGAGGCGATGGCGCACTCGCTCGCCGCGTCGCAGGCGGTCGAGGCGGCCACGCTCAACCGGCTGCGCGAGCAGTACTCCATCGAGGAGGCGACGCTCCTCACCTCGCGCGGGCGCATCATCGCGCAGGCCGCCGCCGAGCCCGTCTCCCTGCTGCCCGACCTGCCGAGCCCGAACTCGCTGCGCCAGGTGCGCCTGCAGCAATCGGTGCCCTCGATCGAGTCGATCCCCGATCGCGGGCTCTACCTGCGCGTCATCGTGCCGGTGAACGTGCTCACGATCGCCGACGACATCCGCGTGCTGCAGGTGCTCCAGCGCGTGCCTCGCGCGATCGCGCAGGACGCGGAGATCGTGGAGGCCGGCTACAAGGACTACCAGGAGCTGCAGCTCGCGCGCGTGGGGCTCAAGCGCATCTTCGGGCTCACCCTCACGCTCGCGATGCTGCTCACGCTCTTTTCCTCGCTCGCGCTCGCTTTCGTGCTCTCGGAGCGGCTCTCGGCGCCGCTCTCCGCGCTCGCCGAGGCGACGCGCGCCATCGCCAAGGGCGACTACTCCAAGCTGAACCCGGTGAAGAGCCGCGACGAGTTCGGCGTCCTCACCCAGTCGTTCAACACGATGACGCGCCAGATCGCCGACGCGACCGAGGCGATGGAGCGCAACCAGCAGCAGCTCGAGAACGCCAAGACCTACCTCGAGAGCATCCTGTCGAACCTGAGCTCGGGCGTGCTCACCTTCGACGAGCGCATGTACGTGAAGACGATGAACGCGGCGGCGAACGACATCCTCGCCGTGCCCGCCGGCGCCTTCCACGGCCTCAAGCTCTCGGACTGGCCGCGCCACGTCCAGGCCGTGGCGCCCTTCGCCGAGATCGCCCTGCGCCACTTCGCCTCCTCCGGGACCGGCCAGTGGGAAGAGCAGATGGAGTACCGCCGTGCCGACGGGCCGCGCACGCTGCTGCTGCGGGGAACGCGCCTCGGCACCCGCGGGGAGCCCGGATACGTCGTCGTGTTCGACGACATCACGCACCTCATCCAGGCGCAGCGCGACGCGGCGTGGGGCGAGGTGGCGCGCCGCCTCGCGCACGAGATCAAGAACCCGCTCACGCCGATCCAGCTCTCCGCCGAGCGGCTGCAGCACAAGCTGCAGGACAAGCTGCCCGCGGCGGAGGCCGACATCCTGCGCCGCGCGACCGGCACCATCGTGACGCACGTCTCCGCGATGAAGGGCATGGTCGACGACTTCTCCCAGTACGCCCATGCGTCGCGCATGAACGCGCGGCCCATCGCGCTCAACGACCTGGTGCGCGAGGTGCTCGTGCTGTACGAGGCGATGGGCGTGGCGATCGAGGCCCGTCTCGCCGAGGGCCTTCCGCAGATCCATGCGGATCCCGGCATGCTGCGCCAGGTCCTGCACAACCTCTTCCAGAACGCGATCGACGCGCTGGCCGGCGTCGACTCGCCGCGCATCCTCGTCGCGACGTCCCAGGGCACCGCCGGGGTGCTGCTCACCGTGCGGGACAACGGCAGCGGCATCGCAGAGGGCGTCATGGGGCGGATCTTCGAGCCGTACGTCACGACCAAGCCGAAGGGGACCGGCCTCGGCCTCGCCATCGTGAAGAAGATCGTCGACGAGCACCACGGCCGCATCCTGGTCGAGAACGTGAAGCCGCACGGGGCCACGGTGAGCATCGTGCTGCCGCCCCGGGCCGCCGCATAGGCGAAGACGAAGGCCAGAGCATGTCGACGAACCAGATCCTGGTGGTGGACGACGAGGTCGGCATCCGCGAGCTGCTGTTCGAGATCCTGCGCGACGAGGGCTACGGCGTGCGCCTCGCCGAGAACGCGCAGACCGCCCGCTCGGCGCGCAAGGAGATGCGCCCCGACCTCGTGCTCCTCGACATCTGGATGCCCGACACCGACGGCATCACGCTGCTCAAGGAGTGGGCGGGAAGCGGGCAGCTCACGATGCCGGTGGTCATGATGTCCGGCCACGGGACCATCGACTCCGCGGTCGAGGCGACGCGCATCGGCGCGTTCGACTTCCTCGAGAAGCCGATCAGCCTGCCCAAGCTCCTCGCGACGGTCGGCAAGGCGCTCGCCGGCGGCCGCGTGCTGCCGAAGACCGGCCTCGCCCTCGTGAACCTCGGGCGCGCGCGGGTGGTCCAGGAACTGCGACAGCGCCTCGAACAGGTGGGCCGCCTGCACACGCCCGTCCTCCTCACCGGCGAGCCGGGCTGCGGGTTCGAGGTGTGCGCGCGCCACCTCCATTTGCCCAACACCCCGTGGGTCGCCCCCGAGGAGACGGAGTGGCTCGCGACCAACCCGTTCGAGCCGCTCAACGAAGCGCGCGAGGGCATGCTCTTCCTGCAGGAGGTGTCCGAGCTTTCCAAGGCCGAGCAGAAGGGGCTCGCGCAGCTCGTCGGCAAGCTCGACAAGTTCAACGTCCGCCTGGTGTGCGCCGCCACGGCCCCGCTTCCCGCGCTGGTCGACGACGGGCATTTCGACGCGGCGCTCTACAACCAACTTTCGGGCCTCACGATCCGCGTGCCCTCGCTCGCCGACCACCCCGAGGACATCCCCGACATCGCGACGACGCTGCTCACCCAGCTCGTCGACGCGAACGAGGTGCCGCTGCGCACGATCACCGTGAGCGCGCTCAACGTGATGCGCAATCTCGACTGGCCGGGGAACCTGCC
Source organism: Usitatibacter sp. (assembly GCA_036377935.1). Taxonomy (GTDB): domain Bacteria; phylum Pseudomonadota; class Gammaproteobacteria; order Burkholderiales; family Usitatibacteraceae; genus Usitatibacter. Next base: position 5,247 of record DASUXK010000120.1, on the reverse strand, counting down.
GGTGGTCCAGAACGTGGTGAAGACGCTCGCGCTCACGGCGCTCACGCCGGAGATCGGCGCCGAGGACGTGAACCGCGTCGCGCGCGAGTTCAACCTCGGGCCGCGCGAGCAGCCCACGACGGAAGTCGGCGTTTCCCTGGACCTGCCGTTGCGCGACGCGCGCGAGCAGTTCGAGAAGCAGTACTTCCTGCATCACATCCGGCGCGAGGAAGGCAACATGTCGCGCGTCGCCGATCGCGTGGGCCTGGAGCGAACCCACCTCTACCGCAAGCTCAAGCAGCTCGGCATCCGCCCCTCGGGCAAGACCGACGACGGCTCCTAGGCGGGCGGCGGATCGCGCGGCTCGATCCGGCCGAGGCGCACGGCCGTGAGCCCCGTCTTCACGTTGTTCGGCACCGGCATCACCAGCACGCAGTTGTCGTAGGGGGCGCGCACCGCTTGATCGCCGTCCCAGGCGATGACGTCGCCCCGGCGCGGCACGACCTCCATCCCGCCGAAGCTGCGAGCGAAGCGGAACGAGGGCGTCGTCGCGACCACCGCCTGCGTCACCCGGACCAGCCGTTGCCGCGGCGGCGCCGGATCGATCTCGCGGTCCGCCCGCTCGGCTGCGACGGCTCCCGTGCAGCGAAGGAATCGCCACGTGGCCTGCCATGCGACGCGCTCCGCGTCCCGCTCCCAATGCTGGCCGCATTCCACCAGGAGCGCGTTCTTGCCGCTCGCCGGATCGCCGAAGCCGGCGTAATCGCGCATCCGCGTGCCGTTCGAGTGGCCGGCATCGCACACCACGTGCTCGGGGACGCCGACCTCGAACGCGAACCGGATGCCCTTCTCGAGCGGGCCGCAGATCATCACCGCCGGGCTCGACTCGAGCATCGAGTGGATATCGAGGAGGAAATCGGCCGCCTCGACGAAGGGGCGCAGCTCGCGCGCGCGGGCGAGCTCCACGCTTCGGCGCGTGCCCTCGAGGCTGTCGCGCGTCCAGACCCGGTTCAGGTCCTCGTCGACGAAGCGCGAAGCGTAGGGATTGCGTGGGTCGAAGCGCTCGAAGGCCGCGACGTTGTTGAACGCGAGCGTGAGCGTGCCGCGAGCCGGCCGCAGCCCTTCGCGCAGCAGGCGGTCGACGACGATCGCCCCGCAGATCTCGTTGCCGTGGGTGAGGGCCGCCACCATGACGTGCGGCCCCGGGCGCCCGCTCTCGAACGTGTGGACCCAGTCCACTCCGGTCGACGAGCGCCGATGCATCCGGATGTCGGGCGCCTGCAGCTCGATCCGGGGTGCCGCCATGGCGCTTCAGTGCTCGTGCGAACGACCGGGGCCGCCGCGCGAACGATCGTGATCGTGCGAGGAGTGATCGTGGTCGTGGTCGTGGCCATGGTGTCCGCCGTGGTGATGATGGTGATGATCGTGGGGATGGCCGTGATCGTGAGCGTGCTCCCCGCACGCATGCGACCCTCGTTCGGCCGCATAGGAGGCGATCGTCTGGAGGAGCGCGCCCATGTCCTTCCGCAACGCCTCGAACCCCGGGCTCTTTTCGCGGCTTGCCTCGTCCATGTAGAGCCGGCGGTTCACTTCCAGCTGCAGGCTGTGGCGGCCCGCGGCCGGATCGGAGAAGGCCCTGACCAGCTCCACGCCCTTGTACGGGTCGTTGATCTTCACGGCGTATCCCATGGCGCGAAGGGCCTCGGCGACGAGCGCCGTGAATCCGGCCTCGCACGTGGTGCCGTCGCGGTCGCCGAGCACGAAGTCGGCGCGCGCCTTGCCCGGACCTTCCTCGGAGATCCTGCCGCTCACCGACGGCATCGAATGCAGGTTGAGATGCCAGACGGCGCCGAAGTGCCCGTGCGCCTCGTCGAGCGCATCCTTGACCGCACGCTGGTAGGGCTGGTGGTAGCGCACGATGCGGTGCTTCACTTCCTCGACGCTCAGCTTGCGGGCGTAGATCGGCTCTCCCGAGTCGAGCACGCGCCAGATGAGGCCGATGCCGAGCTCGGTCTTGCGCGTGGCGATCGCCGGTCCGGGCCAGGGCGCGTCGAGCAGCGACGCATCGATGTCGAGCAGCGAACGGTTCGGATCGATGTAGCTGCGGGGAAAGCGCGCGCTGATGAGCGTGGCGCCGGCCGCGGGCCCGTTCGCGAACAGCTCGTCGACGTAGGAGTCTTCCGCCTGCCGCAGCGCTTCGAGCGGCACGCCCGGCCGGAAGTCGTCGGGGTATTCGCGGCCGCTATGGGGGGAATCGAGGACCAGGGGAACCCTGCGGTCCCGGGGCGGCGTGATATGGAACGCGTCTTTCATGGATGCGGCATTCGTTCGGCGGCTTGGGGATCGATGCGGGAGCGACCTGGCGGAGGGTTCCGGGGCGGGTCAGTCGCTGCGCACGCTGCCGCGCGGATGCGCCGAAGCGACGCCGAAATGATACCGTGAAAGCGACATGGATCCGTCCGCCAAGTTCGAGGCGATGCTCGCCGCCGGGAAGGACAGCGCGCTGCTGCGCTTCGGCCTGGGCTCGCACTACCTGGGGCGCGGCGAAGCGGCGCGCGCCGTCGAGCACCTGCGTTCGGCCGTCTCGCAGGATCCCACCTACTCCGCGGCGTGGAAGCTGCTCGGCAAGGCGCTGCAGGCTTCGGGGGATCGCGACGCGGCGATGCAGGCCTACCGTGCCGGCATCGCCGCGGCCGAGCGGCGCGGCGACAAGCAGGCGGCGCGGGAAATGGCCGTCTTCCTGAAGCGCATCGAGCGCCCGCCCGAGGGGTCGCCCTAGGCCGCCGCGACGAACGCCTCGAGGGCCTGCGGCGGCGCGTCCTTGACGATGGAGGCGTGCCCCAGTCGATCGAGAAGGACGAGGGTGACACGGCCGGCCTCGTTCTTCTTGTCGCGGCCCATGTACTCCAGCCACACCGGCGCCGGAATGGAGGGCGGCTTCACCGGCAAGCCGAGGCGCACGAGGAGCGCCTCGAGGCGCCGGGCGTCGCTTTCGGCGAGGCGTCCTTGCGCGACGGAGAAGCGCGCCGCGAGCGCCATGCCCGCCGCGACCGCCTCGCCATGAAGCCAGTTGCCGTAGCCCGCGGCCGACTCGATCGCATGCCCGAAGGTGTGCCCGAAGTTGAGCAGCGCCCGCGTGCCGCTCTCGCGCTCGTCCTGGGCCACGATCGCCGCCTTGATCTCGCAGGACCGCTGGATGGCCACGGCAAGCGTCTCCTCGTCGCGGGCGAGGAGCGGCGCGGCATGGCCCTCGATCCAGTCGAGGAAGGCGGGATCGTGGATTGCGCCGTACTTCACGACCTCGGCGAGGCCCGCGGCGAGCTCCCGAGCGGGCAGCGTCGCGAGGGTGGCGGTGTCGGCGACCACCGCGACGGGCTGGTGGAAGGCACCGACCATGTTCTTGCCGAGCGGGTGGTTGATCGCCGTCTTTCCGCCGACGGAGGAATCGACCTGGGCGAGCAGCGTGGTCGGCACCTGCAGGTGTGCGACGCCGCGTTGGTAGGCCGATGCCGCGAATCCGGTGATGTCGCCCACGACGCCGCCACCCAGCGCGACGAGCACCGTGCGGCGGTCGGCCTGGGCGCGGAGCAGGGCTTCGAAGACGCGGTCCAGCGTCTGCCAGTTCTTGTGCGCCTCGCCGTCCGGGATGACGATCTCGAGGGTGCGCGCGCCGGCCTGCGCGAGCGCGGTGCGAAGCCGCGCCGCGTACAGCGGCCCCACGGTCGTGTTGGTCACCACGGCCGCGAGGCGACCGGCGACATGAGGCGCGAAATTGCGCGGATCGTCGAGGAGCCCCGCGCCGATGTGGATCGGGTAGCTGCGTTCCCCGAGCGCGACTTCCAGCGTCCGGCTCATGGCGCCTCGCTCTGCGCGTCGCGGTGTCCCCGGACGGCCGCGGCGACGCGGTTCACGAGCACCGAGGCGCCCTGGGCGGACGTTTCCACCACGACATGCGCCGCGGCGCGATAGAGGGGATCGCGCTTCTCGAGCAGGTCGGCGAGCGTGGCGCGCGGATCGGGCGTGGCGAGCAGCGGGCGCGTGGCATCGTGTCGCGTGCGCTCCCAGAGGTTGTCGAGTCGTGCGCGCAGGTAGACGACCGTGCCGGAGCCGCGCATGAGGCGCCGGTTCTCCTCGGAGAGCACCGCTCCGCCGCCGGTCGCGACCACGCACCCCGAGCGCCGCGCGACCTCGGCGATGATCGCCGACTCGCGGCGGCGGAAGCCCTCCTCGCCCTCGATCTCGAAGATCGTCGCCACGGGCACGCCGGTGCGCTCGACGAGCAGCCGGTCCGTGTCCACGAATTCCTGTCCCGTCTTGTGCGCGAGCGCCTTGCCGAGGGTGGTCTTCCCCGCGCCCATCATTCCCACGAGATACACATTGCCCGCCATGTCGCGTCTTCGCGCCCCTGGCCTTCGAGAATAGCGGAAAAAAAAGAGCCCCGGCGGTCCGGGGCCCGGGGATGAGGACGGCGACGGCTATCGCACGGTGAGCGCGTCCTTCACGATCTTCGGCGTGACGAAAATGAGCAGCTCGGTCTTGTCGTCCTGCTTGACCGTGCGCTTGAACAGGTAGCCCACCACCGGCAGGTCGCCGAGCAGCGGCACCTTGTCGACGGTGGTGCGCGTCGTCTGCTCGAAGATGCCGCCGAGCACGATCGTGTCGCCGTTGTCGACGAGCACCTGCGTGTTCACCTTCTTCGTATCGACCGAGGGAATGCCCGAGAAGATCTGGCCCACCGAGTCCTTCTTCACCTCGAGGTCCATGATGATCCGGTCGTCGGGCGTGATCCGCGGGGTGACCGCGAGCTCGAGCACCGCGGGCTTGAACGCCACCGTCGTCGCGCCGCTCGCCGCCGCCGTGAGGTAGGGAATCTCCGTGCCCTGCGAGATGATCGCCTTCTTCTTGTCGGCGGTGATCACGCGCGGGCTGGAGACGACCTTGCCGCGGTTGTCGGCCTCGAGCGCGGAGAGCTCGACGTTCACGAGGTTTCCGCTGCCCAGGTTGAGGATCGACAGGGCGAGCTGCCCGGCCGCTCCGACCACCGGGAGGTTCACGTTGAGCTGCTCGGGCTGCGCGCCCTGCGGCATCGCGCCGCCCAGCCCGCCGACGAAGCCTCCGCCGGTCGGGGAAACGAGGGAGGAGGCGCCGCGCGAGATCGGGTTGTTGGTGAGCGGGGAGACGGTATCCGTCAGGCTTCCGGAGACGCCGACGTTGTAGTTGCTGGTGTTGAACGCGGACTGCGTCCCGAACCGGGCGCCGAGCTGCCGG
>DASUXK010000119.1:0-4369 GCA_036377935.1 Usitatibacter sp. | reverse complement strand
CGTCACCTGGCCCGACGTCGAGGCGGCCTCCCGGCGGCTGCACGGCGTGGCACACCACACGCCCTACGTCACCTCGTCGCAGTTCGACGAGAAGACCGGCTGCCACGCCTACTTCAAGTGCGAGAACCTGCAGCGCATGGGCGCCTTCAAGTTCCGCGGCGCCTACAACGCGCTCGCGAAGCTCGGCCCCGAGGAGCGCCGGCGCGGCGTGGTCGCGTTCTCCTCCGGCAACCACGCGCAGGCGGTGGCCCTCGCCGGAAGCCTGCTCGGCATCCCGGCGACCATCGTGATGCCCGCCGACGCGCCGGCCGTGAAAGTGGCCGCGACGCGCGGCTACGGGGCGCAGGTGGTGCTCTACGACCGCGCCGCGGGCGAGAGCCGCGAGGCGGTCGCCGAACGCGTCTCGCGCGAGAAGGGCGCCACGCTGATCCCGCCGTTCGACCATCCGGACGTGATCGCGGGGCAGGGCACCGCCGCGAAGGAGCTCTTCGAGGACGCGGGCGCGCTGGATTTCCTCTTCGTGTGCACCGGCGGGGCGGGGCTGCTCTCCGGCTGCGCGGTCGCGGCAAGCGCGCTCGCGCCCGATTGCCGCGTGATCGGCGTGGAGCCCGAGGCGGGCGACGATGCGGCGCGGTCGCTGCGCACGCGCACGCTGCAGCGCGTCGACAATCCCGTCACCATCGCCGACGGGGCGCGCACGCAGTCGCTGGGCGCGATCACCTTCCCGCTCGTCTTGCGCCACGTGCACGACATCATCACGGTGAGCGACGCGCAGATCGTCGAGGCGATGCGCTTCCTCTGGGAGCGCATGAAGCTGGTGGTGGAGCCGACCGGCGCGCTCGCCGCGGCGGGCGTCCTCTCCGGGCAGGTCGACGTGCGCGGCGCGCGGGTCGGCATCGTCCTTTCGGGGGGCAACGTGGACCTGAAGGCGGCGGCCACCCTCTTCGCTTGACCCCCCTTCCCCCGCTCGGGGAGGCGCTGCCGCGCCGCGGCAGCGCGCTGCTCCGGACGACGGGACGCGGCGTCCTTCGACTCCTCGGCTGGCGCGTCGAAGGCGAGATCCCGGGCCTGCCCAAGCTCGTGATCGCCGTCGCGCCGCACACCTCGAACTGGGACTTCGTGATCGGCGTGGCCGCCATGTTCGCGCTCGACCTGCGCCTTTCCTTCCTCGGCAAGCACACGCTCTTCCGCGGCCCCTTCGGCGCCGTCTTCCGCTGGATGGGCGGCATTCCGGTCGACCGCTCGAGCCCGCAGGGGGTGGTCGCGCAATCCGTGCGTGCGTTCGCGACGTGCGAGCGCCGCGTGCTCGCGATCGCGCCGCAGGGCACGCGCAAGGGCTCGGGGCGCTTCCGCACGGGCTTCCTGCACATCGCGCGCGGGGCGGGCGTGCCGGTGCTCCTCGTGGCGCTCGACTACGGGGCGCGTCGCGTGCGCCTCGGCCCGCTGCTGCAGCCCGGCGAGCAGGTCGAGGCGGATCTCGCGCGCATCGAGGCGCACTTCTCGACCGTGCGCGGCCGGCGCGCGCGCCGCATCGAGGCCGCGTCCGGCGACTTATAATCGGCGCTGCCCCGGAGCGCCGCTTGAACCTCCTCGCCATCCTCGTCAGCCTGCTCGCGCAGCACGCGTTCCCGCCGAAGCCGCGGCAGGCGCTGCTCGCGTTCTACGGCCGCGCGTGCCTCTCGGCCGCCAAGCGCCTGAACGCGGGCGACCGCAACTCCGGCATCGCCGCCTGGTTCGTGGTGATGGCCGCGGTGCTCGTGCCCGTGGCGCTCGTCACGTGGGCGGCCGCGGCGATCCATCCGTTCGTGCTGTGGATCCTCGACATCGTCGTGCTGTTCGCGACGTTGCGCTTCCTGCATGCGGTGGGCGAGCTCGCCGCGATCGAGAAGCGGCTGCGCGAGGGCGACCTCGCCGGCGCCACGAGCCGGCTCGCGCAATGGCGCGGCGCCGCGCTCGAGGCCGAGGATGCCGGCAGCATCGCGCGGCTCGCCGCCGAGCAGGCGCTGCGCGAGGCGCACCAGGCGGTGTTCGCGCCCCTCTTCTGGTACCTCGTGCTGCCGGGCCCGATCGGGCTCGTGCTGTACCCGCTCGCGCTGCGCGCCGCGCGGACGTGGGAGAACGGCGTCGCGCCCGAAGAGCGCGACTTCGGCTGGTTCGCCGCGCGCGCGTTCCACGCGATCGACTGGATCCCGCAGCGGCTCACCGCGTTCACGTTCGCGGTCGTGGGCGATTTCGAGGACGCGATCTTCTGCTGGCGCTCGCAGGCGGGCACGTGGTCGCCGTCGGAAGACGGCATCGTGCTCGCGAGCGGCGCCGGCGCCCTCGGCGTGCGCCTCGGCGATGCGGTGGCGGCCGCGGGCGGCGTGATCGTGCGGCCCGCGCTCGGCGTGGGCGAGGACGCCCGCGAGGACGCGCTCGCGAGCCTCGAGGGGCTGCTGTGGCGCTCGCTCGCGCTCTGGCTCATCGTGTTCCTGCTCGAGGCCGCGATCGCGTTTCCCTGATGCCGCGGCCACCCGCCGGCCCTGCGGCGAGCCCTTGCGAAAGTGCTAGGCTGGACCCATCTCCGAGAGCGACGGAGGTGAACCCATGCCCGCAACCCGCCCGGCCGCCGTGGCCGGCAGCTTCTATCCCGGAGACGCTTCGGCCCTGGCCGCCGAGGTGACGAGCTATCTCGCGGCCGCGCCGGCGCCGCCTGAGGGCCGGCGCGCGCCCAAGGCGATCATCGCGCCGCACGCCGGGTACATGTATTCGGGGCCGGTCGCCGCGTGCGCCTACGCGCGCATCGCGCCCCTCGCGGGCATCGTGGAGCGGGTGGTGCTCGCCGGACCCGCCCACCGCGTGTACGTGAGCGGCGTGGCGCTGCCCGCCGCGCGCGAGTTCGCCACGCCGCTCGGGACGGTCGCGCTCGATCCCGATGCCGTGCGGATCGCCAGCGAGTTCGCGTTCGTCGAGGTGAGCGATCGGGCGCACGCGCTCGAGCACTCCCTGGAAGTGCACTTGCCGTTCCTGCAGGCCGCGCTCGGCGATTTCCGCCTCGTGCCCCTGGTGGTCGGAGACGCCTCGCCCGACGACGTCGCCGCGCTCCTCGAGGCGCTGTGGGGCGGCGAGGAGACGCTCGTCGTGGTGAGCTCCGATCTCTCCCATTACCTGCCCTACGATTCGGCGCGCCGGCGCGACGGCGGCACGGCGCGCGCCATCCTCGACCTGGACGCGAGCCTCGTGCCCGAGGACGCGTGCGGCGCGGCGCCGATCAACGGCCTCCTCGCGCTCGCGCGCCGTCGCGGGCTCGAGCCCGAGCTGGTCGACCTGCGCAACTCGGGCGACACCGCCGGCAGCCGCGACCGGGTGGTCGGCTACGGCGCCTTCGCCTTCCACGCGCCGCGCCATGGATGAAGCCGAGCGCCGCGGGCGCATCCTCCTCGCCATCGCGCGCGAGGCGATCCACGCGGGCGAGCCCCCGCACGCGATCCTGCGCGATTGGGGCGAGGCGTGGCTGCGCGCGACCGCCGCGAGCTTCGTCACCCTGCGCGACGCGGGCGAGCTGCGCGGCTGCATCGGGACGGTGGACGCGCACCGCCCGCTCGGCGACGACGTGACGCACAACGCGCATGCCGCCGCATACCGCGACCCGCGCTTCCCGCCGGTCACCGCGGAGATCCGCGATCGCCTCGAGGTGGAGGTGAGCGTGCTGTCGGCGCGCCAGCCGCTCGCGGTGGAGTGCGAGCTCGACGCGGCCCGGGAGCTGCGGCCGGGCGTGGACGGAGTGGTCCTCGAGTACGAGAGCTTCCGCGCCACGTTCCTGCCCCAGGTGTGGGAGAGTCTTCCCGACCCCCTCGATTTCCTCGCCGAGCTGCGCCGCAAGGCCCGGCTGCCCGCGCGCTTCTGGCACCCGCGGATGAAGGTGTCGCGCTACACCGTGGAGAAGTACCGATGACCGCCCGCGTGCCCGACCCCATCGAAGACCCCGTGCATCCGGGGCGCTGGTGGCACCGGATGGACGACGGCCGCATCCAGTGCGACCTGTGCCCCCGCGAGTGCCGCTTGCACGAGGGGCAGCGCGGCGCGTGCTTCGTGCGCGGCCGCGCCGGCGACGCGATGGTGCTCACGACCTACGGGCGCAGCTCCGGGTTCTGCATCGACCCGATCGAGAAGAAGCCGCTCAACCATTTCCTGCCGGGCAGCTCGGTGCTGTCCTTCGGCACCGCGGGCTGCAACCTGGCGTGCAAGTTCTGCCAGAACTGGGACATCAGCAAGAGCGCCGACATGGACCGGCTGATGGACCAGGCCAGTCCCGAGGCGATCGCGCTCGCGGCGCAGCGCAGCGGCTGCCGCAGCGTGGCGTTCACGTACAACGACCCGGTGATCTTCG
>DASUXK010000118.1:0-4849 GCA_036377935.1 Usitatibacter sp. | reverse complement strand
GGCGGGTCGATCGATCTCGCTGCCCTCGATGTCCATGGCCGCGGGCAAGATCGGCAGCCGCGCCACCGGCGCCTACGCGCGCGTGCGATCGCAGTTCAAGATGCCGATCGGGAAGTTCGAGGGCGTGCAGGAGCCGCTCGCGCGCATCGGCGGCAACACGTACCTCATGGATGCGACGCGGCGGCTGACCATGGCCGCGCTCGACCTGGGCGAGAAGCCCTCGGTGATCTCCGCGATCTGCAAGTACCACATGACCGAGCGCATGCGCCAGATCCTCATCGACGCCATGGATATCCACGGCGGCAAGGGCATCTGCCTCGGGCCGGAGAACTACCTGGGGCGCGCGTGGGAGACGGTGCCCATCGCGATCACCGTGGAGGGCGCCAACATCCTCACGCGCTCGATGATCATCTTCGGCCAGGGCGCGATCCGCTGCCATCCCTTCGTGCTGAAGGAGATCGAGGCCGCGGGCGCCAACGACCTGGTGGCGTTCGACCGCGCGCTGTGGGGCCACATGGCGTTCACCGTCTCCAACGCGGCGCGCTCGCTCTGGCTCGGCATCACGGGCGGCAAGGGCATCTCGGTACCGGGCCCCGCGGAGACGAAGCGCTACCTGCAGCTCATGACGCGCTTCTCCGCCGCCTTCGCGATGCTCTCCGACGCCTCGATGTTCGTGATCGGCGGAAGCCTCAAGAGGAAGGAGATGATCTCCGCGCGCCTGGGCGACATCCTCTCGCTCCTCTACATGGCCTCGGCCACGGTGAAGCGCTTCCAGGACGAGGGCTGCCGCGAGGAGGACATCCCGCTGCTCACCTGGGCGATGCACGACAGCTTCTTCAAGCTGCAGGTGGCGATGGACGGCGTGCTCGAGAACTTCCCGAACCGCTTCGTCGCGGCGTGGCTGCGCATGCTCGCATTCCCGAAGGGGCTCACGCTCGATGCGCCACGGGATGTGTGGGCGGCGCGCGTGGCCGAGATCCTCATCACCCCGGGCGAGACGCGCGACCGCCTCACGCGCGGGGCTTACCTGCCGAAGCGCGAGGACGACGTGATCGGGCGCCTGGACATCGCGATGGAAGCGGTGATCGCCGCCGAGCCCATCGAGGCGAAGATGCGCCGCGCCGGGAAGGAAGGAAAGCTCCCGCAGCGCACGCTCGCCGAGCGCCGCGCCGCCGCGGTCGCGCAGGGCGTGATCACGCAGGCCGAGCTCGACCACCTCAACCGCACCGACCGGCTCCGCCGCGAGGTCATCCGCGTCGACGACTTCGACCATGACCTCTCGCGCGGGGCGAAGCAGGAGGAAGCATGGCAGCCGGAGCCGCGCCGGAAAGCCGCCGCAGAGTCCATGTAGTCGACGGGGCGCGCACCCCGTTCCTCAAGGCGAAGACGGGGCCCGGGCCGTTCACGGGCTCCGACCTCGCCGTGAACGCCGGCCGGCCGCTGCTGCTGCGCCAGCCGTTCGCGCCCGACGCCTTCGACGAGGTGATCCTCGGCGCGGCGCTGCCCTCGGCCGACGAGGCGAACATCGCGCGCGTGGTCTCCCTGCGACTCGGCTGCGGCGACAAGGTGCCGGCGTGGACCGTGATGCGCAACTGCGCTTCCGGGATGCAGGCCCTGGATTCGGCCGCGGTGAACATCCTCGCGGGGCGCGCCGATCTCGTGCTCGCCGGCGGCACCGATGCGATGAGCCACGCGCCGCTGCTCTTCAAGCCGGCGATGGCCACCTGGCTCGCGCAGTGGTATGCCGCGAAGAGCCTCGGCCGGAAGGCCGCGCTCGCCGCGCGCTTCCGCCCGGCCTACCTCGCGCCGGTGATCGCGATCCTGCGCGGCCTCACCGATCCGGTCGTGCAGGTGTCGATGGGCTCCACCGCGGAGATCGTCGCCAGGCGCTTCGGCATCACGCGCCGGATGATGGACGAGTACGCCGTGGAATCGCATCGGCGCCTGGCCTTCGCGCAGGACAACGGCCATCTCGCGGAGATCGTGCCGATGTACGGCCCGGACGGCACCGTGTACACGGCCGACGACGGGCTGCGTCGCGATTCCAGCGTCGAGAAGCTCGCGACGCTCAAGCCCGTGTTCGACCGCACCTATGGCAACGTCACCGCCGGCAACAGCTCGCAGGTCACCGACGGCGCGGCGATGCTGGTGCTCGCCTCCGACGAGGCGGTGGAGAAGCACGGCCTCACGCCCCTCGGGCGCATCGTCGATACGCACTGGGGCGCGCTCGATCCGTCGGAGATGGGCCTGGGCCCCGTGCACGCGATCACGCCGCTCCTGGTGCGCCACGGCTACACCTGGGACGACATCGACGCGGTCGAGGTGAACGAGGCCTTCGCCGCGCAGGTGCTGGGCTGCCTCGCCGCATGGCGGAGCGACGACTACTGCCGCGAGCATTTCGGCCTCGACCGCGCCTTCGGCGCGCCGGACCGCGCGAAGCTCAACGTGGACGGCGGGGCCATCGCGCTGGGCCATCCCATCGGCGCCTCGGGCGCGCGGGTCCTGCTGCATGTGCTGAAGGTGCTCGAGCGCACCGGCGGCAAGCGCGGCGTGGCGTCGCTATGCATCGGCGGCGGGCAGGGCGGGGCGATGCTGGTCGAGCGCTTGTGATGCCGTCATTCCCGTGGTGCAAACGGGAATCCATCGCTCCATGAGCCAGGGGTTCCTCTCGAGGATCGAGTTCGGCGCGGCCGGCATGCGCAGGCTCTTCAACTGGTGGCCGCCGTTCCGGGCATCCGGCATCCGCGTGCGCGAGATCGCGCCGGACTTCCGCTCCGCCACGGTGGAGCTGCGCATGCGGCTCTTCAACCGCAACTACGTCGGCACGCACTTCGGCGGCTCGCTCTTCGCGATGACCGACCCGTTCTTCATGGTGCTCATGATGAAGAACCTCGGCCCGGAGTACATCGTGTGGGACAAGCAGGGCACGGTGCGCTTCCTCAGGCCCGCGCGCGGCACGGTCACCGCGCGCTTCGTGATCCCCGAGGAACGCATCGCCGAGGCGCGCGCCGCCACCGCCGAAGGGGCGAAGTTCGAGCCGTCCTTCCGCGTCGACATCGTCGACGCCGAGGGCGTCACCGTCGCCGACGTCGAGAAGGTCCTCTACATCCGCAAACGCAGGCCCTGACACCCATGGAATTCGAGCACTGGAAGCTCACCCTCGACGGCGACCAGCTCGCGTGGCTGGCGTTCGACCGCGCGGGCGAGACCGCGAACACGTTCTCGAGCGCGGTGCTGCGCGAGCTGGGGCGCGTCGTCGATCGTCTCGAGGCGATGCCGCCCCGGGGTCTCGCGATCCTCTCGGCGAAGGCGAACGGGTTCGCGGCCGGCGCGGACATCGACGAGTTCACCGCCATCGCGAGCGCCGAGGAGGCCGTCGCCTTCATGCGGCTCGGCAACGAGGTGTTCGACCGGATCGCGGCGCTGCCCTTCCCGACCGTGGCGCTCATCCACGGCTTCTGCATGGGCGGGGGGCTCGAGCTCGCGCTCGCCTGCCGCTATCGCGTCGCCGACGACGCGCCGAAGACGCGCATGGCGCTTCCCGAGGTGATGATCGGCATCACGCCGGGCTGGGGCGGGGCGCGCCGCCTGCCGGCGCTCATCGGGCCCGTGGCCGCGCTCGACCTGATGCTCACCGGACGCGGCGTGGACGCGCGGCGCGCGAAGAAGCTCGGGCTCGTCGATGCGGTGACGCCGCGGCGCCATTTCGAGAACGCCGGGCGCCGCTTCCTGCTCGAGCGCCCGCCGGTGCATTCGGCGGGGCTTCCCGCCGCCGCCGGCGACTGGCCCTTCGTGCGCCCGCTCGTCGCGCGCATGTCGGAGAAGAAAGTCGCCGAGCGCGTGCGCCGCGATCACTATCCCGCGCCCTACGCGATCATCGAGACGTGGAAGGATTTCGGCGGCGATCCGCGCAACATCCCCGCCGACCATCCCGCCTCCACCGCGAGCCTCTTCGCGCATCCCACCACGCGCAACCTCGTGCGCATCTTCAAGCTGCAGGAGCGGTTGAAGGCGTTCGGGAAAACGGCGTCCTCCCCCCGGCCCTCTCCCAACGGAGAGGGAGAAACCGTGCGCCGCCTCCACGTCATCGGCGCCGGGGCCATGGGCGGCGATATCGCCGCATGGGCGGCATTCAAGGGCATCACGGTCACGCTGCAGGACCTCGCGCCGGAGCGCATCGCGCCCGCGGTGAAGCGCGCCGCGGAGCTCTATCGCAAGCGCCTGCGCCAGCCGCACCTCGCCCGCGCGGCGATGGACAGGCTCATTCCCGATGTCGCGGGCGACGGCATCGCGAAGGCGGATCTCGTGATCGAGGCGATCGTCGAGAACGCGGAGGTGAAGCGCAAGCTCTACGCCGAGGTCGAGCCGCGCATGAAGCCCGGCGCCGTGCTCGCCTCGAACACGTCGAGCATCCCGCTGCAGGAGCTCGCCGGCGCGCTCGCGCGCCCCGAGCGTTTCGTGGGCCTGCACTTCTTCAATCCCGTCGCGCAGATGATGCTGGTCGAGGTGGTGCGCGGCCCGCAGACCTCCGACGAGACGATGGCCCTGGCCCAGGCGTTCACGCGCCAGGTCGACAAGCTCCCGTTGCCGTGCGAGTCCGCGCCCGGCTTCCTCGTGAATCGCGTCCTCACGCCCTACCTCCACGAGGCGATGCTCATGCTCGACGAGGGCATCGCGCCGGAGACGATCGATGCCGCGGCGAAGGATTTCGGGATGCCGATGGGCCCCATCGAGCTCGCCGACCTGGTGGGCCTCGACGTCGGCTGGGCGGTCGGGCAGGTGCTCGCGAAGCCCGGCGCCGTCGTGCCCAAGAAGCTGCAGGAGAACGTCGAGGCGAAGCGCTTCGGCA
>DASUXK010000117.1:0-2196 GCA_036377935.1 Usitatibacter sp. | reverse complement strand
TTGTAGACGTGCTCGCTCATGGGATCGCCTCCGTCGGGGTGGGATCCCCAGCATAGCGCGCTCTCAGGCGGGCGGTTTCCCGGAAAGCCCGGCGAGCCCGGCGAGGATCTCGAACGAGCGCAGGCGCGCGCGCCGGTCCCACGTCTCGGAGACGAGGATCAGCTCGTCGGCCCGCGTCGCGTCGAGGATCTGCTGCAACCCGTCGCGCACGCGTTCCGGCCCGCCCACCACGAAGAGCGCCATGCGCTCGGCCACCGCGAGCTGCTCGCCGCGCGTCCACAGGCCCTCCATGCTCTCCACCGGCGGCTGCAACCCCGCGCGCTGCCCGCGAAGGATGCCGAGCGTGCGCAGGAACATGCTGGTCGCGAGGCGCTCGGCCTCGATGTCGTCGTCGGCGGCGACGACCGGAACGCCCACCATCACGCGCGGCTCGGCGAGCGCGGGCGACGGGCGGAACTCGGCGCGGTAGATCTCGAGCGCCTGCAGCAGGTCGCCCGGCGCGAAGTGCGAGGCGAACGCATAGGGGCGGCCGATCTTCGCCGCCAGATGCGCGCTGTACAGGCTCGAGCCCAGGATCCACACCGGCACGTCGAGTCCCGCGCCCGGGATCGCGCGCACCGGTTGTCCGGGCGTCGCGGGCGCGAAGTACGACACCAGCTCCGCCACGTCGAGGTCGAAGTCGATGCCGGTCGAATGCCGGCGAAGCGCGCGCATCGTGAGGGGATCGGTGCCCGGAGCGCGGCCGAGGCCGAGATCCACGCGGCCCGGGTAGATCGTCTCCAGCGTGCCGACCTGCTCGGCCACGACGAGCGGCGGATGGTTGGGCAGCATGATGCCGCCGGAGCCCACGCGGATGCGCTCGGTGCTCGCGAGGATGTGGCCCATCACCACCACCGTCGCGCTGCTCGCGATGCCGTCGAGGTTGTGGTGCTCGGCGATCCAGTAGCGCTTGTAGCCCAGGCGCTCGGCGTGCCGCGCGAGCTCGCGCGAGGCGCGGAACGCCTCGGCGAGGTCCCCGCCCTCGGGATACGTCACGAGGTCGAGGATGGAAAGCTCGACGTCTTCGAGTTTTTTCATCGCCAAGCGAAAAAGGGGTCAGATTACTTTTTCGTCTGCCGACGGAAAAGTAATCTGACCCCTTTTCGAGGGGTCGGTCGAGCGATCAGCCGATGGGGCGGATGGCGACGGCCTGCTTGCCCTTCGGGCCGTCCTTCACTTCGAACTCGACCTTCTGGTTCTCCTTGAGGGTCTTGAAGCCGCTGCCCTGGATCTCGGAGAAATGGGCGAAGAGGTCCTCGCCGCCGCCGTCGGGTTTGATGAAGCCGAAGCCTTTGGAGTCGTTGAACCACTTCACGGTACCGGTGCTCATTGCGTTGCCTTTCGATGGAAAACCCTGGAAGCCCCCCAGGGACGGGGCCAGCGACAAAAGGAACGCAAGGCGGGAACTGAAGTTAGAACGCCGGGATAACGGCGGTACCTGGAGTTACTGCTTACCGTGCCTCTTCACTGCGAGCCGTATTATACGCGGATCGCCTCGTTCCACTTCCGCTTCCCTCCCGTTCCATGAAGACCATCCCCGCACTCGTCCTGGCGGCGGCGCTCGGCTGCGCGGCGGCCGCCGCCCTGGTTCCACCGGCCCATGCCCGCGAGGCGGCCGCACCCCGGCCCGTGACCCCGCGCGGGCCCCTCGGCCCCTCCGAGCAGGCGGTGGTGCGGCTCTTCCAGGAGGCGGCGCCCTCGGTCGCCTACATCAACACGGAGCGCGTGGCCCTCAACGGTTTCTTCATGACGCAGGTGTACCGGGGGGCGGGCAGCGGCTTCGTCTGGGACGAGCAGGGCCACATCGTCACCAATTACCATGTGGTGGAGGATGCCCGGGTGGTGCGCGTGCAGCTCGGATCGCACACTTACGACGCGCAGGTGATCGGCATCGCGCCCGACTACGACCTCGCGGTGGTGAAGCTCGCCCGGCCGCCGAAGGGACTCAAGCCGATCCGGATCGGCACCTCGTCGGATCTCAGGATCGGGCAGTCGGTGTACGCGATCGGCAATCCCTTCGGGCTCGCCCGCACCCTCACGACGGGCATCGTGAGCGCGCTGGACCGGCACCTGCCGACCACGCAGGTGCTGGAGGTCTCGGGCGTGATCCAGACCGATGCCGCGATCAACCCGGGCAACTCCGGCGGCCCGCTCCTG
>DASUXK010000116.1:0-2290 GCA_036377935.1 Usitatibacter sp. | reverse complement strand
TCTTCGCGTGGGGCCGCGAGAGCGCGTTGCGCAGCGCCGCGGGACTGCGCCGCGCGCTGGGCCTCTTCGTCGCCGCGGTGGCGATCGGCGCGCTGTGCACCGCCTTTCCCGGCCCGGTCGCGGCGCTGCTCACGACGCAGTACGCCGCGTGGCCGCACGCCTCGCCCCTCGGCCAGCTCGCGCTCGCGGCCTCCGCGGCCGGGATCGTGGCCACGCTCGCCGCCTGGCTGCACCGCCGCGAGGCGGCCGCGCTCGCGCTCGGCGCGGCGCTCGTCGCCTTCGAGCTCGGCGCGCGCGCCCTCGCCCGCCCCGACGCGAGCGCGCTCTACGTCGCCGCCGCCGCGCTGGCGCTCGCGATCGCGGTGCTGCAGGACATCTTCCACATGGCGTTCCGCGATCCGCTCACGGGGCTGCTCAGCCGCCGCGCGCTCGACGAGCACCTCGCCGCGCTGGGCCGGCGCTACACCGTCGCGATGGTGGACGTCGACCACTTCAAGCGCGTGAACGACCGCCACGGCCACGACACCGGCGACCAGGTGCTGAAGAAGGTCGCGCGCGCCTTGTCGCACGTGCGCGGTGCGCGCGCCTATCGCTACGGCGGCGAGGAATTCACGCTGCTCTTCCCCGGACGCGGCACGGACGAGTCGCTCGAGCGGCTGGAAGCGTTGCGCGAGACGATCGCGACGGAGCCCTTCCGGCTGCGCTCGGCGTCACGCAAGGCGACCGGGCGGCGCGGGCGCAACGGCGCGGCCCGGGGCGCATCCTCGCTCAAGGTCACCGTGAGCATCGGCGTGGCCGAGAACGCCGGCGCCGATGCCGATCCCGCGGCGGTGATCGCCCGCGCCGACAAGGCGCTCTATCGGGCGAAGCACGGCGGGCGCAACGCCGTGCGCACGTAGCCGCGGCGCCTTCCGAACTCCCTCGCGCAATTCGAATCCATCCCCTCGCCATGAGCACGCTCCTGCCCCTGCTGGGAAGAAACATCGCCGAGCCCGAGGTCGCGCGGCGCCTCGCCGATTATCCCGCCCTCGAGCCCGAGGAAGGCGGCGCCGCGCCCGAGGACGGCACGAAGAAGGTGCGGTACCTGCGAAGCCTGGCCGACGGCCTGCTGATCAAGCTCTCCGAGGAAGGCGAGATCCTCGCGATCTTCATGATGAGCGACGGCAAGGACGGGTTCTCGGAGTTCCGGGGCGAGCTGCCCGGGCGGCTCAACTTCGCGGCCGAGCCCGAGGATGCCATCCGCGCGCTGGGCACGCCCGCCTCGCGCCGCGGCGAGGCGACGTACGGCGGCCATCGCCTCGGCGAGCTGCTGCGCTTCGACTGGCCGGCGTATTCGGTGCACGTGCAGTTCCGCGCCGACCACGACGGCATCGACCTCGTCACCGCGATGACGGCAGGACACGTGCCGGGGCGCAGCCACGCGCGGGCGTGACCCTCAGGAGACCTCGCCGCGCGCCGCCGGAAGCGCCGCGAGCGCGGCGCGCGTCATCTCCGCGCAACCCGCACTACCCCCCAGCTCCATCGGCACGCAGCCCGAGCGCAGCGCCGCCTCGACGGCCTTTTCGACGAGCCGCGCGCGGACCTCGAGCGCGGGCTCGGAGTGGCGCTCCGCGAGCCAGTCGAGCATCATCGCGCCCGAAAGGAACATCGCGCACGGATTGGCCTTGCCCTGGCCCGCGATGTCGGGCGCGGTTCCGTGCGCCGGCTGGAAGAGCGCGTGCCCGTCGCCGATGTCGCCCGAGGGCGCCATGCCCATGCCGCCGACGAGGCCCGCGCCCAGGTCCGAGAGGATGTCCCCGAACATGTTCTCGGTGACGAGGACATCGAGCGTCCAGGGCTTCTTCACCATCGTGAGGGCCATCGCGTCCACGTAGGCGTGGTCCGCGCCGATGTCCGGGTGCCTTTGCGCGACGTCGTCGAACACCTTGCGGAAGAAGGCCATCGAGGTGAAGACGTTCGCCTTGTCGACGCACGTCACTTTCGCCGCGCCCTTGCGCGCGAGGCGACGCCGGGCGATGCCGAAGGCGAATTCGGCCGCGCGCCCCGTGCCCTCGCGCGTGATGCGCATCGTGTCGTTCGCCTCGCGATCGTCGATCACCTCGCCGCGTCCGCGGGCATGGAAGAGGCCCTCGGTCTGCTCGCGCACGAGGACGAAGTCGATGCCGCGCGCGCGCTCGTCGGCGAGGATCGCCGGAACGCCGGGAAACCAGCGGATCGGCCGCACGCCGGCATAGAGCTCGAGCCGGAAGCGCAGGTCGAGCTGCGGCGCGATCTCGGTGCCGTCCGGGTA
>DASUXK010000115.1:0-12650 GCA_036377935.1 Usitatibacter sp. | reverse complement strand
ACTGCACGATCACCGTCTCGCGGCCGAGCAGGTCGCGCACGACGAGCCTTGCCTCGCCGTTGCCCGTGAGGACCGGCAGGTTGTCGATCGCGAAGGGGCCCGTGGGCACGTTCGAGACCTGGCGCAGCACGTCGTTCACGTAGAGCTCCACCGTGGACGGCGCCGCCGAAAGGCCGGTGAGCGCGGGCAGCGGCTGGCTCACGAAGCCCGGCGTGAGCGTGAAGTTGGTGCCGAGGCGAAAGCCGCCGAAGTAGACGTCGCGGCCCCACATCGCGGCGCGCGTGGAGGTGTCGCCGAGGCGAAGGGTGCGGTTCTGCTCCGGGAAATCGCGCGTGAACGTGGTCTCCAGGCGCAGGAACTTGCGCGGCGGGAGCTGGCGCTCGTCGGCGAGGTTCTGGGCGAGGCCGCTCGAGGTGAGCACGCCCCAGCCGTTGGAGACGCCCACCTCGGTGAGGACTCCGACATCCTTCACGTCCGGGCCGCCCTTCGCGTGCGTGTCCGAGACGTTCGCCTCGTAGTTGAAGAACGCGCTCGGCAGCACCGCCCCGGTCTTCGGGCGCTTCGAAAGCTCCGGCGAAAGGCGCAACGCGGCGAAGGCCTGGGGCGAAAACGCCAGCTCGACCGACTGCGATGCGTAGTCGACCTTCGACTTGAAGCCCGGGACGTCGGCGAGCGGCCAGAACGTGGCGCCGCGGAACTGGATCGTCTCCGCGCTGATGGGCCGCTGCAGGCGCCATTCCTCGAACGCATCCGCGGGCGCGTAGAGCGCCCCGCCCTTCTCCAGCAGGAGCCACGTGCCGGTGCGCGCGCCGTTGACGATCACCTCGAGCGGGACCAGGCGCGGGCCCGGAGGCGGCGCGGCGGCGTGGGACGGGGTCTGCGCGAGCGCCGGGGCCATGGCGAGGGCGAGGGCCGCGGCGGCGAGGGCTCGGCGCAGGAGCCGGCCCATGGCCGCGTCAGTCCCCAACGGTCACATCGAACGCCTGCGACGTGCCGTCGTCGTAGCTCACCGCGAGCTTCGCGGGCCCGGCGGGAATCGCCCCCTCGGCGCGCTTGATGGCGTAGGCGTGCTTCGTGCCGGGAAGGAGGTAGGCCGCCGATTCCGTGCCCGCGAGCTTGGCGCCGGCACCGGACGACAGCGTGATCTCGCGAGGCTGGGCGTACGCGTTGCCGCGGTTCTCGCAGAGTGCGGCGACCGAATCGGCCCCCGATCGCGAGACGGTGCAGGCGACGTCGCGCTTGGCGCTCGGCGGCGTGATGAAGACGGGCAGCGAGAACGCGAGCGCGATCTGCAGCTGCACTTTCTTGTCCTCGGCGTGGGCCTCGGGGATCTCGCGCAGGATCATCCGGTACGAGGCCTGGTCGCGCGAAGTCGGCGGCGTGATCATCGCGAGGCGCACCACCTGCCGGCCGTGGGCCTGGATCTTGAGGATCGGCGGCGCGAGGATCAGGTCCTCGGAGAGGGCCAGGTCGTCGGAGCCGTCCGCCTTCTGCTTCCAGGTGTAGATGTCGGCCTGCATGACCAATTCCTGGTCGCCCTCGTTGGTGATCGTGACCGCGGTCGCGCGGTCGTGGGGCGACATGAAGATGCGAACCGGCGTCACGGAGAACACTCCCGCCCAGGCCGAGGCCGAGAGGGAGCAGGCCGCGGCGAAGGCGGCGGCGCGGAGCAGTTTGGGGTCCAGGGTCGTTCCCTTCTTTTGCGTGGCGGCGCGCGTCACCACCCGACGGTCATCTCGAGATAGTCCCAGTCGGTGTAGTGCACGACACGCCATGAGGTGATGGTTCCGGCGCCGGCGTAGAGGTCCACGCCGCCGTATCGGAGGTCGCCGTCGCCCGTGGGGATCATGAACCGGTAGGCGCGAGCATCCCGCGCCGCGGATGCGGGCGGCGTGGAAGGCGGCGTTGCCGGATCGAGGGGCTGGCCGTTGCGGCAGTCGATGGTGACGACCGACGGCGCGGATGGCGCTTCCGGGGAGGATTCGCAGGTGCCGGTATCAGGCGAGGTGTGCAGGTCGACGTTCACGGCGAAGGTGGCCGAAGCCTGTCCTCCCCACGCCGGGCCCGTCAATCCGAGGGCGAGCGCCAAGGCGCCCGCCGCGCATCCCCGTCGCCATGGAGCGCGCGAACGCTCCATGGCTTTGGCCACCTGCATCCAGAACCTCCCTCACGCAATGGTCGGGGATCAGTAGGTGACGGTCAAGACGCGCGCGTCGGTGCCCGCGCAGGTGCTCGACGCGCACGTGCCGCCCTGGCCCGCCGCCATCGAGCCGCTCACCGTGAAGGCTTGCGCGGCGCCGCTGCCCGTGCCGCTGTTCGCGGACAGGCTCAGCGAGTAGTTCAGGCCCGCCACGGTGCCCGTCGTCGCGTCGAGCGCGACCGTGTAGGGCAGCGTGTTGGTGCAGCGGATCGACATCCCGCCGCCGGTGGCCGAAGCCGGGCCGGCCTGGAAGGACGTGTAGGTGAAGGCGACGTCGGCCGCGGACACCACCTCGCACTTGGAGGTCAGGTTCACGGTCACGTTGAAGTTGCCCGTCGCCGACGCGGCATGCGCGGCGGGAACGGCGGAGAGAGAAGCGAAGGCGATCGCGGCAGCAGTGGCAAGGCGCTTGTTCATGGTCAACTCCGTCTTTGGTTGTGGGCAGGTGGTGCGTTCTGGTGACGTGCCCATCATTCCCGGACGGAGCTGCTAACCGTATGACGCGCTTCACAAAAAACGGCTTTCCGCCGTTACAGCCGCAAGCTGGGTGACGGTTGAAATCGATCGCAGCCCGAATGCGTGAACGGCATCACACTTGCGCGCGGACAAGCGCGCGCGCCGCTACTCGAGGAGGCAGATCGCCTGCGCGGCGATGCCCTCGCCGCGGCCTGCGAAGCCGAGCTGCTCGGTGGTCGTCGCCTTCACGTTCACGCTTTCGTGACCCACTTCACAATCCGCGGCGATGTTCTCGACCATGCGCGGGATGTGCGGGGCGAGGCGCGGCGCCTGGGCGATGACCGTGGCATCGAGGTTCACGATGCGCAGGCCCCTGCCCTTCACGAGCCGCACCACTTCGCGAAGGAGCGCCCGGCTGTCGGAGTCCTTGTAGCGCGGATCCGTATCCGGGAAGTGGCGGCCGATGTCGCCGAGGGCCGCCGCGCCGAGGAGCGCGTCGCAGATCGCGTGCAGCAGCACGTCCGCGTCGCTGTGGCCGAGCAGGCCCTTGTCGTGGGCGATCTCCACGCCGCCGATCACCAGCCGGCGTCCGGACACCAGCCGATGCACGTCGAAGCCCTGTCCCACGCGCATGCTCATGCCCTCCCCTGGCGCGCCAGGATCATCGCGGCGATCGCGAGATCCTCGGCGAAGGTCACCTTCAGGTTGCCGTTCTCGCCCTCGACGAGGCGCGGCGCCTTGCCGAGCGCCTCGACCGCCTGCGATTCGTCGGTGGCGTCGCCGCGCGCCGCGAGGCCGCGCCGCAGCAGGCCGCAGCGGAACATCTGCGGCGTCTGCGCGCGCCACAGGTTCAGGCGCGGGATGGTGGCGGCGACGCGCTGGCCTTCGGCCGCGCTCTTGAGCGTATCCGCGAGCGGCATCGCGAGGAGCCCTCCCACGGGATCGTCGCCCAGCTCGTCCAGGAACTGCTCCACGAGCCCGGCGCGGATGCACGGGCGCGCCGCGTCGTGCACGAGGACCCAGTCGTCTTCCGCCGCGCACTCGCCCAGCGCGTCCAGCGCGTTCAGCACCGACTGCGCGCGCGTGGCGCCGCCCGCGAAGAGCGGCTCGACCTTCGCGCCGAGCGCGCTCCAGTCGTGGCGGCCCCAATGCGGGTCTCCGGGCGCGAGCACGGGATAGATGCGCTCGATGCGCGCGACCTGCGCGAGCGCCGCGAGGCCGTGGAAGACCATGGGGCGACCGGCGAGCGGGATGTACTGCTTGGGCACCGGATCGCCGATGCGCGTGCCCTGGCCCGCGGCGGGCACGATGGCGAGGATTCTCGGCATGCGCGAAATGCGGTCGCGGCGGCGCCGCGTGGGGCGCCATTATCGCCGATTTCCGCGTGCGCCCGGCCCATCATTTACACTGGCGACCATGACGCTGCGCCGATCCCTCGCGATGCTCGCGTTGCCGGCGTTGCTCCTGGCCGGGTGCGAGAAGCCGCCGCCGCCGGTGCCGCCGCTGGCCGAATCGAACGAGCTCGTCGTGCTCACGGTGAACGGGCCCGCCACGTATTTCGAGGACGCCGAGGGCCGCCCCACCGGATTCGAGTACGACCTCGCGACGATGTTCGCGAAGGAGCTGCACGTGAAGGTGCGCTGGGTGTTCACCGACAACCCGGCGAACATCGACCACATGCTTCGGGAGAAGCAGGCGCACCTCGCCGCGGCCGCGCTGCCGCGCCACTTCGATTTCCCCGGGGGGCTCGCCTGGGGCCCGAGCTACTACACCACGCAGCATCTCATCGTGGGCCGCACCACGGACCCCGGCCCGCTGGCGCGCTCGCTCGACGACCTCGACGGCAAGCGCGTGGGCGTGATCGACGAGTCGGTGGGCGACTACCTGCTCTCGGCGATGCCGAAGCTCAAGGTGCCGCTCGAGCGCCTTCCGCCCGAGACCTCGACGGCCGACCTGCTCGAGGAAGTCGCCAAGGGCAACCTCGACTACGCGCTCGTCGAGTCCAATCGCTTCACGCTCGCGCGCCGCTACTTCCCGCAGATCGACGTGGCGTTCAAGGTGGGCAAGCCGCTCGACTACGCGTGGCTGGTCTCCACGGTCGACAAGAAGCGCATCCTCGACGCGGCCAAGCCGTTCTTCGCGCGCCTCGCGAAGGACGGCACGCTGAAGCGCCTCGTGGACCGCTACTACGGCCACGCCGCGAAGCTCAACGTCCTCGACTCGGAAGCGCTGCTCGAGAAGATCGCCACGGAGCTGCCGCGCCTGAAGCCGATCTTCGTGGAGGCGGAGCTCGCGAGCGGCATCGACTGGCGGCTGGTGGCCGCGATCGGCTACCAGGAGTCGCACTGGGACGCCACCGCCACCTCGCCCACCGGCGTGCGCGGCTTCATGATGCTCACCGACGAGACCGCGGACCGCCTGCAGGTGAAGGATCGGCTCGACCCGCGCGAGAGCATCGTGGGGGGCGCGCGCTACTTCGCCCTGCTCAAGGAATCGATCGCCATGCGCATTCCGGAGCCCGACCGCACCTTCCTCGCCCTCGCCGCGTACAACCAGGGGATCGGCCACCTCGAGGACGCGCGGGTCCTCGCGCAGAAGAGCGGCCTCAACCCCGACAAGTGGCAGGACGTGCGCCAGGTGCTCCCGAAGCTCGCGGACCCCGACACCTTCACTTCGCTGCAGCACGGCTACGCGCGCGGGTTCGAGGCGGTGCAGTTCGTGGACAACGTGCGCAACTACTACGACATCCTCGACCGGGTCGTCCCGCGAGTGGCTCAGGCCTCCTCGAACGGCGGCTGATCGTCGAGGTGCGCCGCGTCGGCCCAGGCGTGCAGCGTCCAGGCGCCGGCCGAGAACGACATCGCGTTGTACGAGGCGTTGCCGATCGCGAGACGTCGAGATTGCGGCTCGTTCCTCGACCACGGCGGCTGCGCGAGCGGGATGCGGTGGATGTGCCGGTAGAGCGTCGCGAGCACGCCGCCGTGGGTGACCACGACGATGCGCGCCTGCGGGTGCGCCGCGGCGAGGTCCTCGAAGGCGCGCGCCACGCGCTCGTGGAAGGCGCGGCGGCTCTCGCCGCCGGGGATCGCATAGTCCGGATCGATCTCGCCCTCGGCGCGGAACGCGCCGGGATAGCGGCGCCCGACCTCGTCGTACGTGAGGCCCTCGCCCGCCCCGAAGTGGCGCTCGCGCACCCGCGGCTCGAGGCGGATCCCGTGGCCGGTGGCGCGGGCGATGGCGCGGGCCGTGTCGAGCGCGCGGCCGAGGTCGCTCGAGACCAGCGCGTCGAAGCGCGGCTCCGAGGCGAGGCGCCGCGCGATGGCCTGCGCCTGCGCGATGCCGGAGGCGGTGAGCGGGCTGTCGCCCTGCCCCTGGATGCGCTCCTCGAGGTTCCAGCGCGTCTCGCCGTGGCGCACGACGACGAAGTGCGTCATGCGCGCTCGATGCGGGTCGCGCCTCCCAGGTAGGGCACCAGCGCCTTGGGCACGGTGACGCTGCCATCCGCGTTCTGGTAGTTCTCGAGCACCGCGACGAGCGTGCGGCCGACCGCGAGGCCGGAGCCGTTGATCGTGTGCAGCGGCTGCACCTTGCCCTTCTCGTCGCGCCAGCGCGCCTGCATGCGCCGCGCCTGGAACGCCTCGTAGTTCGAGCACGAGGAGATCTCGCGGTAGGCATCCTGTCCCGGCAGCCACACCTCGAGGTCGTAGGTCTTCGCGCTCGCGAACCCGGTGTCGCCCGCGCAGAGCAGCATCACGCGGTAGGGAAGCTCGAGGCGCTGCAGGATCGCCTCCGCGTTGCGGGTGAGCTCCTCGTGGTGCTCGGCCGATTCCTCGGGCCGCACGATGCGCACCAGCTCCACCTTCTCGAACTGGTGCACCCGGATCATGCCGCGCGTGTCCTTGCCGTAGCTGCCGGCCTCCGAGCGGAAGCACGGGGTGTGGCATGCGTACTTGAGGGGAAGCGACTTCGCCTCGACGATCGATTCGCGCACGAAGTTCGTCACCGGGTACTCCGCGGTCGGGATGAGCACGAGGTCGCGCCCCTCGACCTTGAAGAGGTCCTCCTTGAACTTCGCGTAGCTCGAGACGCCGTCCGCGGCCTCGGTCGTCACCATGTAGGGCACGTAGGTCTCGGTGTAGCCGTGCTCCTGCGTGTGCACGTCCAGCATGAGCTGCGTGATCGCGCGGTGCAATCGCGCGATGCCGCCCTTCAGCACGTAGAAGCGGGAGCCCGAGATCTTCGCGGCCGTCTCGAAGTCCATGCCGCCGAGCGCCGTGCCGATGTCGACGTGGTCCTTCACCGCGAAATCGAACTTGCGCGGCTCGCCCCAGCGGCGCACCTCGACGTTCTCGTCGCTCGACCGTCCCTCGGGGACTTCCGGGCGCGGAATGTTGGGGATCCCGCGCAGGAAGTCGGACTGGCGCTGCTGCAGCCCCGCGAGCGCGGTCTCGTTCGCCTTGAGCTCGTCTGCGATGCCGGCCGCCTCCTTCATGGGCGCGGAGGCGTCCTCGCCCTTGCCCTTCAGCATGCCGACCTGCTTGTTCAGCGCGTTGCGCTTCGCCTGCAGCTCCTCGGTGCGCGACTGCAGCTTCCTGCGCTCGTCCTCCAGCTTCTGGAACGCGGGCGCGTCGAATTCGAAGCCGCGGCGCTTCAGGCCGGCGACGGCGGCGGGCAGGTCTTTTCTCAGCAGTTGGATGTCGAGCATCGATCGTCATGCCCGCGTCGGCGGGGATCCAGTTTGTTCGTTCGGTGGATGGATTGCCGTCGGCACGGGAATGACGGCATCCGGCGGGAACGCTATTTTAGCTTCTTCGCCTTCTCGTCCAGCTCGCGAAGGTGCTCCAGCTTCTCGCGGATCTTCGCTTCGAGCCCGCGTCCGGTCGGACGATACCAGCCGGGCCGCTCCATGCCCTCCGGGAAGTAGCTCTCCCCCGCCGCGTAGCCTTCCGCCTCGTCGTGGGCGTAGCGATAGTCCTTGCCGTAGCCCAGTCCCTTCATGAGCTTCGTCGGCGCGTTGCGGATATGCAGCGGCACCGGGCGCGTGCCGTCCTCGGCGACGAAGGCGCGGGCGGCGTTGTACGCCATGTAGACGGCATTCGACTTCGCCGCCACCGCGAGATAGATCGCGCATTCGGCGAGCGCCAGCTCGCCCTCGGGCGTGCCGAGCCGCTCGTAGACATCGGCGGCGGTGATCGCCACCTCGAGGGCGCGCGGGTCGGCGAGGCCGATGTCCTCGCTCGCCATGCGGATCATGCGGCGCGCGAGGTAGCGCGGATCCACGCCGCCGTCGAGCATGCGCACGAGCCAGTAGAGCGCCGCGTCGGGGTCGCTGCCGCGCACGCTCTTGTGCAGCGCCGAGATCTGGTCGTAGAAGTTCTCGCCGCCCTTGTCGAAGCGCCGGCCCGCGCGCTGCGCGACCGCGTTCACGAAGTCGACGTCCACGCCGCGCCGTCCCTCGACGCGCGCGGCCTGCGCCACCTGCTCGACGAGGTTCAACGCGCGGCGCCCGTCGCCGTCGGCGAACTCGGCGAGGCGCTTCCTCGCCTCGGCGGTGGCGTCGAGCTTCTCCGCCTCGAAGCCGCGCTCGATGAGGCGGTCGAGATCCTCGGGCCCGAGGCTCTCCAGGACGTAGACCTGGGCGCGCGACAGGAGCGCCCCGTTCACCTCGAAGGACGGGTTCTCGGTCGTCGCGCCGATGAATGTGAACAGCCCCGACTCGACGTGCGGCAGGAACGCATCCTGCTGCGCCTTGTTGAAGCGGTGCACCTCGTCGACGAAGACGATGGTGGCGCGCCCGTACTGGTCGCGGGCGAGGCGCGCGCGCTCGACCGCCTCGCGGATCTCCTTCACGCCCGCCAGCACCGCCGAGATCGCGACGAACTCGGCGTTGAAGGCGCTCGCCATCAGGCGCGCGAGCGTGGTCTTGCCGACGCCGGGCGGGCCCCAGAGGATCATCGAATGCGGGCGGCCCGAGCGCAGCGCGACGTCCAGCGGCTTGCCGGGGCCGAGCAGGTGTCGCTGGCCCACCATCTCGCCGACCGTCTTCGGGCGCAGGCGCTCGGCGAGCGGGACGTTCACCTCGCCGGAGGCGCTGAAGAGATCGTTCATGCGCGCAGTTTACCCGCCGTCGCCGCGCCTTTCGCGTCCGCCGTGAACTGGATCAAGCCCGTGTCCGGCGCATTGCGCCATGCTGTGCGTTCCATGCATCCGGGCGAGCGCTTCAACGGCTACACGCACCTCGCGGGGGCGGCATTCGCGCTGCCCGGCGCGGCCGCGCTCGTCTGGAGCGCGGCGCACCACGGCGGCGCCCTTCGCGTGGCGAGCCTGGCGGTGTACGGCGCGACGCTCTTCCTCCTCTATCTGTTCTCGACGCTCTACCACGGCACGCGCGGCCGGGCGAAGCGCGTGTTCCGGAAACTGGACCACGTTTCCATCTACCTGCTGATCGCGGGCACGTATACGCCGTTCGCGCTCGTCAAGCTGCCGGGCGCGTGGGGGTGGTCGATCTTCGGGGCGGTCTGGGGGCTCGCGGCGCTCGGCATCGCGCAGGAGCTGTGGATCGCGCGCGGCGCGCGCGCGACGTCCCTCGCGATCTACCTGCTCATGGGCTGGCTCGCGCTCGCGGCGCTGGGACCGCTGCGCGCGGCGCTCGGCGAAAGCGGCCTCGCCTGGGTCGCGGCGGGCGGGATCATCTATACCGCGGGCATCGTCTTCTATCTCTTCGACGAGCGCTTCCGGCACTGGCACGGCATCTGGCACCTGTTCGTCATCGCCGGCAGCGGCACGCACTACGCGGCGATCGCGATGTTCGTCGCCTGAGCGGCCGAGCCGCGGGCCGCAATCACTTGCGCGCGGCCCGGTCCTCGTCGATCACGTCGGCACCCTGGGGCGGCGTGAAATGGAACGTGCCCGCCGGGATCGCGGCGTTCGCCTTCAGGTCCGAGAAGCGCAGGACCGTGTGCCCCCCGAGCTGGTCGAAGAGCTCCATCGCGGCGAGCGTCTTGCCGTCCATGCCCAGCCGTACGCGGTCGAAGCCGGTGTCCTTCGCCTTCGGCAGCGCCTCGACCCACGCGAGGCCGTCCTTCGTGCCCGCATCGCGCAGGGTGAAGAGCTGCGTGATGTCGTCCTTTCCGGCGAGGAGCGCGGCCGGCGTCGAGGAGATCGCCTGGTCGATGCGCTTCACGGTGACCTGCTGGAGGTCGGGATCGTAGATCCAGAGGCGCGTGCCGTCGGAGACGAGGAGCTGCTGGTGCGGCTTCTCGTAGGCCCAGCGGAACTTGCCGGGGCGCGCGAACGCGAAGCTTCCCGACGAGCGGTCGACCACCTTGCCGGCGCGGTCGAACGCCTGCTGCGCGAAATTCGCCGTGGCCGATTTCGTCGCGGCGTTGAAGGCGAGGAAGGCGTCGAGGCCGGAGGCGGCGGCGAGGGGGGAAAGGGCAAGGGCGGCCAGGGAAAAGAGCACCCTCATCCCGGCCTTCTCCCAGGGGAGAAGGAGACTTGAACGCATACGCTATTTCTCCCGCGAAGGAACGAGGATCTCGCGGTTCCCGTTGGTGGCCATGGCCGAGACCAGGCCGGCGCGCTCCATGTCCTCGATGAGGCGCGCGGCGCGGTTGTAGCCGATGCGCAGGTGGCGCTGCACGAGGGAGATGGAGGCCCTGCGGTTCTGGAGCACGATCTGCACCGCCTGGTCGTAGAGGGGATCCGCTTCCCCTGAGACAGCGCCCTCGCCGTTGGTTCCGTCGCCGGCGGCGCCCTCCGGGTCGTCGAGGATGCCGTCGATGTACTGCGCCTCGCCCTGCTTCCTGAGCGACGCCACGACGCGCTGCACCTCGGCGTCGGCGACGTAGGCGCCGTGCACGCGCGAGGGCATGCCGCTGCCGGGCGGGAGGTACAGCATGTCGCCCTGCCCCAGCAGGCTCTCGGCGCCCTGCTGGTCGAGGATGGTGCGCGAATCGACCTTCGAAGAGACCTGGAACGCGACGCGCGTGGGAACGTTCGCCTTGATGAGGCCAGTGATCACGTCGACCGAGGGCCGTTGCGTGGCGAGGATGAGGTGCATGCCCGAGGCGCGCGACTTCTGCGCGAGGCGCGCGATCAGCTCCTCGACCTTCTTGCCCGCGACCATCATCAGGTCGGCGAGCTCGTCGATCACCACGACCACGATCGGCAGCGGCTCGAGATCCTCGGGGCTGTCCGGCGTCAGCGAGAAAGGATGCTTCAGCGGCTGCTTCTTCTCGATGCCTTCGTGCACCTTCTGGTTGTAGCCGGCGAGGTTGCGCACGCCCACCGCCGACATGAGCTTGTAGCGCCGATCCATCTCTGCCACGCACCAGTGCAGCGCCGCGGCCGCCTGCCGCATGTCGGTCACCACCGGCGCGAGGAGATGCGGGATGCCCTCGTAGACCGAGAGCTCGAGCATCTTCGGGTCGACGAGGATCAGCCGGACCTCGGCGGGCGTGGCCTTGTAGATGAGCGAGAGGATCATCGCGTTGATCGCGACCGATTTCCCGGAGCCGGTCGTGCCCGCCACGAGCAGGTGCGGCATCTTCGCGAGATCCGCGACCACGGGCTTGCCGGTGATGTCCTTGCCCATCGCGAGCGTGAGGCGCGAATGCATGTCGGCGTAGGCCTGCGAGCCCACGATCTCCGACAGGCGCACGATCTCGCGCTTCGGGTTCGGGATCTCGAGGCCCATGCACGAGGTGCCCGGGATCGTCTCCACCACGCGGATCGCGGTGACGGAGAGCGCGCGGGCGAGGTCGCGGGCGAGGTTCACCACCTGCGCGCCCTTCACGCCCACGGCGGGCTCGATCTCGTAGCGCGTGATCACCGGCCCCGGATAGGCCGCCACCACCTTCACCTGCACGTTGAAGTCCTGCAGCTTCCTCTCGATGAGGCGCGAGGTGTACTCGAGCGTCTCCGCGGTCGGGCGCTCCACGTGCGAATCGGGCGAATCGAGCAGCGAGAGCGGCGGCAGCGGCGAATCGGGAAGGTCGGCGAAGAGCGGCACCTGCCTCTCGCGCACCACGCGCTCGCTCTTCGGGATCTCGACCGTCGGCATCTCGATGCGGATCGGCTCGTGCTCCTCGAAGGCCTTGCGCGCCTCCTCGACCTTCACCTCGCGCTCCTGCGCCTTGGCGCGCCCCTCCTCGCGGTCGCGCCGCGCCTCCACGCGCGTGCGCATCGCGCCGAAGGACCATTCGAGCGCGGCGCCGACGATCTCCGCGAAGCGCAGCCAGGAAAGCCCGGTGAAGACGCTCACGCCGCCCGCGAGGAGCGCGAGCACGAGGAGCGTTCCTCCGGTGTAGCCGAGCGCGTGGCCGACCCACGGCGCGATGAGCTGGCCGAGCGCCCCGCCCGGCTCGAAGCCGCGCGGCGCGAGCCCCGCGAGGCGCAGCGCCTCGAGCGTGCAGCTCGCCGCCATGACGATCGCGAAGCCGGCGAGCGTCGCGGCGAGCGAGCGGCGGCACACGAGCTGCCATTCCTCGACGCGGCGATACAGGCGCAGGATCGCGAGCGCGCCGAACACCGCCCACCACCAGGCCGAGAAACCGAAGACGAAATAGAGCGCGCCCGCGATCCACGCGCCGGCGGCGCCGCCCTTGTTGAGGACCTCTCCCGCCGGGCCGTCGAAGACGGGGCTGGGGTCGTTCGCGTGGTAGCTGGCGAGCACGAGCGCGAGCCATGCGCCCAGCGCGAGGACCAGGAGCCAGCCCGCTTCGCGGAAGGCCCGCGCGAGGCGCGGGTGGGACGGTGACGGCGCTTCCCGCAGGCGCGGGGACGAACGGACTTCCGTTACAGCGATGGCGGCAGCTCCCGATTGATGATCGTGATCGATTTCGACTCGATCGAGATGAACCCGCGCTCCGAGAGATCCTTGAGGATGCGGTTCACCATCTCGCGCGAGGCGCCGACCATGTTCGCGAGGTCCTGCTGGGAGAGCTTCTCGCCCACCATCAGCTTGCCGTTGCTGTAGACCGAGAGCTCGAGC
>DASUXK010000114.1:0-15830 GCA_036377935.1 Usitatibacter sp. | reverse complement strand
CCGCGCTGGAGATCGCGAGCACGCCCGGGAAGGGCAGCCGCTTCAGCGCCCGCTTCGCGGGGCCGCGGGTGCGCGTTCAGTCCGCCGTCACCAGCCGATAGCCCACGCCGGTCTCGGTGAGGAGGTATTTCGGCCTCACGGGGTCCTCCTCCAGCTTGTCGCGCAACTGCTTCATGTAGATGCGCAGGTAGTGGGTGTCGCCCGAGTGGGTCGGGCCCCAGACCTCGGTGAGCAGGCTCCTGTGCGTGACGACCATGCCCGCATGGCGCGAGAGCGCGGCGAGCAGGCGGAACTCGATCGGCGTGAGGCGCACCTCGGCGCCCGCGCGCATCGCCCGGCGCGACTCGAGGTCCACGGTCGCATCGCCGAGCGCGAGGACGTGCGCGCCGGAGGGAGGCCGGACCGCGTGGCGGAGCGCCGCGCGGATGCGGGCGAGCAGCTCTCCGGTGGCGAACGGCTTCGTCACGTAGTCGTCGGCGCCGGCATCGAGCGCCTCGATCTTGGAGCGCTCGTGGGTGCGCGCCGAAAGCACCAGGATCGGCATCGGAGACCACGCGCGGATGCGGCGGACGACTTCCACGCCGTCGAAATCGGGAAGGCCCAGGTCGACGATGGCGAGGTCGGGCTTGTGCGTCGCCGCATCGACGGTGCCGCGCCGCGCCGAGGGCGACTCGATCACGCGGTAGCCCTCCGCCGTGAGCGTGGCGCGCAGGAAGCGGCGGATGTCCGGCTCGTCCTCGACGAGCAGCATCGTCGGGCGCGGCTCGGCCATCTCAACCGGCCGCCGGCTCGGGCGGCATCGCGGGCGCCTTCTCGACCGGCAGCGTGAAGCGAAAGGCGATTCCTCCGCCCGCGATGCGCTCGGCCCAGGCGCGGCCGCCGTGCAGCTTCACGATCGCGCGGCAGATCGCGAGGCCGAGCCCGATGCCGCCGCCGCCTTCGGCCACGCCGCGCTCGAACTTGGCGAAGATGCGCTCGAGGTCCGCCTCCGCGAGATCGGCGCCGAAGTTCTCCACCGACACGATCACCTCGTCGCCGTCGCGCCGCGCGCGCAGCCGCACCACGGTTTCGGGCGGCGTGTGGCGCGCCGCGTTCTCGAGCAGGTTCCCGAGCGCCTGCTCGACCAGCGCCGCGTCGACGCGCACCAGCGGAAGGTCGCCGGGAAGATCGACCATGACGCGATGGCGCGAGAGGCGCTCCGCGAGGCGCCGCAGCGCCTCACCCGCGATCTCCGCGAGCGAGGCCCAATCGCGGTCGAGCGCGATCGCGCCGCTCTCCAGGCGCGTCATCTGCAGCACCTTCGAGACGTGCTCGGAAATCTCGCGGCTCTGCTCGTAGACGCTGCGCGCGAGGGCCGAACGCTCCTCGGGCGCGAAACGCTCGCCGCGCTCGGCGAGCGTCGAGGAGGCGCCGGTCATCACGGCGAGGGGCGTGCGCAGGTCGTGGGAGATCGAGGCGAGCAGGGTGCTGCGGATGCGCTCGGTCTCGGCCTGCACCTCGAGCGCCGCCTGCGCGCGCGCCCGGCGCCGCACGTCCTCGGTCAATCGCGAGATCGCCAGCGCGACGGCGAGCATGATGCCGAAGGTGAGGAGGTACTGCGCGTCGTCGACCGTGAGCCGGCCCTGCGGCGGGACGAAGACGATGTCGAACGCGAGCACGCAGAGGAGCGCCGTCGCGATCGCGGGCCCCCGCGTGAAGCGCAGCGCCACGACGACCACGGGCAGCACGTACACCATCGCGACGTTCACCAGATCGAAGCGGGGGCGCATGGCGAGGCCGGCGAGGGTGCACGCGGCCGTCGCGGCCGCCGCCCAGCCGTACCCCACCCATGCGAATCGCGATGCCATGCGGGCCACTCTAGCGCAGTCCGGCCGTAAAGATCGCGTAAGGATTTGCGCGCCGGCATGCAAGCGGCGAGCCGCGCGGCGTAGGCTTCGCGTCCATGGCCGCCACCCATCCCGACCTCAGCGCGCCCGCCACGGACGCGCAAGCCGCCCGCCGCCCCGGGACCGCGGGGCTCGCGCTCCTCGCGCTCGGCATCGTCTACGGCGACATTGGCACGAGCCCGCTCTACGCGGTGAAGGAGACCTTCAACCCGCAGCACGGCATCCCGTTCGACGAGGCGGCGATCCTCGGCGGCCTGTCCGCGATCTTCTGGTCGCTCATGGTCGTGGTCTCGCTCAAGTACGTGACGCTCGTGCTGCGCGCCGACAACCGCGGCGAGGGCGGCATCATGGCGCTGCTCGCGCTCGCGACTTCCTCCGCGAAGACCGGGCCGCGCGTCGCCGCGGCGATGATGGCCGCGGGCGTCTTCGGCGCGTCCCTCTTCTACGGCGACGCGGTCCTCACGCCGGCGATCTCCGTGCTCTCGGCGGTCGAGGGCCTGCAGGTCGGCACCACCGCGTTCCAGCCGTGGATCGTGCCGATCGCGACCGGCATCCTCGTCGCCCTCTTCCTGCTGCAGAAGCACGGCACCGGCGTCGTGGGCCTGCTCTTCGGCCCGGTGTGCCTGCTCTGGTTCGCGGCGATCGGGGCGGTCGGCGCGTGGAACATCGCCCGATCGCCCGCGATCCTCGGCGCGCTCGACCCGCGCCATGCGCTGCACTTCGTCACCGCGCACGGCTACGCGTCCTTCCTCGTGCTCGGCTCCGTCCTGCTCGCCTTCACCGGCGCGGAAGCGCTTTATGCCGACATGGGGCATTTCGGGCGGCGTGCCATCCGCCTCGCGTGGTTCGGCCTCGTCGCCCCCGCCCTCGTCCTCAACTACTTCGGCCAGGGCGCGCTGCTGCTCGCGAACCCGCGGGCGCTCGAAAACCCGTTCTACCTCGCGTTTCCCTCCTGGGCGCTGTATCCCATGGTGGCGCTCGCGACGGCGGCGACCGTGATCGCCTCGCAGGCCACGATCTCCGGCGCGTACTCGATGACGCAGCAGGCGATCCAGCTCGGATACCTGCCGCGCATGGCGGTGCGCCACACGTCGGCGACGACGATGGGCCAGATCTACGTGCCCGCCGTGAACTGGATGCTGCTCGTCGTGGTGGCGCTCGCCGTGATCGGCTTCGGCTCTTCCTCGCGGCTCGCCTCGGCCTACGGCGTGGCCGTCATGGGCACCATGCTGGTCACGACCTTCCTCGCATTCTTCGTGATCCGGTACCGCTGGGGCTATGCGTTCTGGCTATGCCTCGCCGCCACCGGCTTCTTCGCGCTGGTCGACCTCGCGTTCCTCGCCTCGGCGATGCACAAGGTGCTCGAAGGCGGCTGGTTTCCGCTCGCCCTCGGCGCCGCCGTGTTCACGCTGATGGCGACGTGGAAGCGCGGGCGCTCGATCCTGCTCGAGCGCCTGCGCTCCGCCGCATGGCCGCTCGCCTCGTTCCTCGAATCGCTTTTCGTCTCCCCGCCTCACCGCGTGCCGGGAACCGCCGTGTTCCTCACCTCCGCGCCGGACGCGACCCCGCACGCGCTGATGCACAGCCTGAAGCACTACAAGGTGCTGCACGAGCGCAACGTCTTCCTCACGGTGGAATTCGCCGACGTGCCGTGGATCGCCGACGAAGAACGGGTGGCCTGCGATCCGCTCGGGCACGATTGCTGGCGGGTGCGCGCGCGCTACGGGTTCATGGATGCACCCGACGTGTCGCTCGCGCTCGAGCTGTGCGCGGCGCACGGGCTCGCCTGCGAGCCGATGGACACGTCGTATTTCCTCTCGCGCGAGAAGATCCTGGCCGTCGCGGGCGGGGCCGGCATGGCGCTGTGGCGCGAGCGGCTCTTCGCGGCGCTCGCCCGAAACGCCGGCAGCATCACCGACTACTTCAACATTCCGAGCAACCGGGTGGTGGAGCTGGGGATGCAGGTGGAGATCTGAGGCGCCCGGCCGTCATCGAACCGTCATGAACCGCTGGCACCATCGCCGCACCTTGAAATCGCCCCGCAACGTCCTCTTCCTCTGCACCGGCAACTCGGCGCGCTCGATCATGGCCGAGGCGCTGCTCAACGCGCTCGGCGGGCGCCGGTTCCGCGGCTACAGCGCCGGAAGCCATCCGAAGGGGCGCGTGCATCCCATCGCGCTGGAGGTCCTCGCGCGGGCCGGTTGCGCGACCCACGGCCTGCGCAGCAAGGACTGGTCGGAGTTCACCGGCCCCGAGGCCCCGCGCATCGATTTCGTGATCACGCTCTGCGACCAGGCGGCGCGCGAGGCGTGCCCGGCGTTTCCGGGACGGTTCGTTCGTGCCCACTGGGGCATGCCCGATCCGGCGGCGGTCGACGGCGGCGAGGAGGCCGAGCTGCGTGCATTCCTCGAGGCGCTCGCGACGCTGCGCCGGCGCATCCAGCGCTTCACGAGCCTGCCGTTCTCGAGCGTGGACGGCGCGGCGCTGGTCCCCGAGCTGCGCGCCATCGGCGAGGGCTAGCCCCGCCCGCGCTTCGCATCGCGCTCGGCGAGCCGCTCGCGCATCGTCTTCGCGTCGAGCGGCTCGTGCGCGGGATCGTCGTCGCAGCTCGTCGGCGCGGGCAGGGTCGGATAGTCGCGGCTCATCGGGGTCTCCTTCGTTTCGGCACCATCCACTCTGCCGGCCGCGCGTGACGCGAGCGTGACGGTTGACGGGATTCGACCTTTCGACCATCCTCGCCTGCGTGAACACGACGGCCGCCGCGCGCGGTTCCGGCGCGCCGGTGAACCTGCTGGTCTCCGCGCTCGGCATCGCGCAGATCGTCTCCTGGGGCACGCTCTTCTACGCCATCGGCGTGCTCGGGCGCGCGATGCAGCGCGATCTCGGCCTCACATCCCTCTTCGTCTTCGGCTCGTTCACGGCGGGATTGCTGGTCTCGGGCGTGCTCGCGCCGACGGCGGGGCGGATGGTCGACGCGCGCGGCGGGCGGGTGGTGCTCTCCGCCGGATCCGTGCTCGG
Organism: Usitatibacter sp.; assembly: GCA_036377935.1. Lineage (GTDB taxonomy): Bacteria > Pseudomonadota > Gammaproteobacteria > Burkholderiales > Usitatibacteraceae > Usitatibacter. Next base: position 10,926 of record DASUXK010000114.1, on the reverse strand, counting down.
GGCGATCGCGATGGCGATCCTCGCCGCGGCGCCCAACGCGCCGGTGATGATCATCGGATGGCTCGTGGCGGGCGCGGCCATGGCCGCCTGCCTCTACGATCCGGCGTTCGCGACGCTCTCGCAGCACGCCGGCGAGCGCTACCGCTGGTCCGTCACCGCGCTCACGCTCTGGGGCGGCTTCGCGAGCACGGTGTTCTGGCCGCTCTCGCAGCTCCTCATGGACGCGTTCGGGTGGCGCGCCACGTTCGCGATCTACGCGGCGATGAACGCGCTGCTGTGCCTGCCGATCCACCTCCTGCTCGTGCCGACGCGGCCGCGGCCTGCTTCGGGCTCGGCATCCCCGTCGGTCCCCGCCTCGGCGCCGGGCCGTGCCGAAGCGATTCCCGCGCGCCGGGACCCGCGGCTCAAGTGGATCAACGCGGCGCTCGCGCTCGCGACGTTCATCTTCGGCGTGGTGGCCGTGCACCTCATCAACCTGCTCACCGAGGCGGGGCTCGCGCAGTCGCAGGCGGTGGCCCTTTCGATCCTCGTGGGGCCGATGCAGGTGGCGGGGCGCGTCGTCGAGATGGCGTTCGCGCGGCGCGTGAATCCCATCGCCGTGGGCTATGTGTCCCTCGCCCTGATGCTCGGCGCCATCGCGTTGCTCGCCGGGGTGGGCGGGATGGGTCCGGCCGCCGTGCTGTTCGTCGCCGCCTACGGCTGCGGCAACGGCCTGCTCACGGTCGTGCGCGGCACGGCGCCGGCGGAGCTCTTCGGCCGCGAGGGACTGGGCGCGCTCCTCGGGCACTTGTCGCGCTTCGCCGCTTACGCGAAGGCGCTCGCGCCTGCCGCCTGGTCCGCGCTCCTCGCCATCGGCCTCGCGCGCCATGCCGCGCTCTGGCTGCTCTTCGCGATCGGGATCGCGGCGACGGGGAGCTACTGGCGGGCGGTGCGGCGGTAAAGGAACTGCCCTCTGCCTTGGGAGAGGGAGCCGTTCTACCCGAACCGCCCGGTGATGTAATCCTCTGTCGCCTGCTTCGCGGGCTTCACGAAGAGCCCGGCGGTGTCGCCGAACTCGATCAGCTCGCCCAGGTACATGTAGGCGGTGAAGTCGGAGACGCGCGCGGCCTGCTGCATGTTGTGCGTGACGATCACGACCGTGTACTCGTCGGTGAGCTCGGTGATCAGCTCCTCCACCTTGGCGGTGGAGATCGGGTCGAGCGCGCTGCACGGCTCGTCGAGGAGCAGCACCTCGGGCTTCACGGCGATGGCGCGCGCGATGCACAGGCGCTGCTGCTGCCCTCCCGAGAGGCTCAGGCCGCTCTGGTGCAGCTTGTCCTTCACTTCCTTCCACAGCGCCGCGCGCGTGAGCGCCCATTCGACCCGCTCGTCGAGGCGCGCGCGGGAGAGGTCCTCGAAGAGCCGCACGCCGAAGGCGACGTTGTCGTAGATCGACATCGGGAAGGGCGTGGGCTTCTGGAACACCATGCCGACCTTCGCGCGCAGCAGCGACGGGTCGCGCTTCGAGGCGAGGATGTTCTCGCCGTCGAGGAGGATCTCGCCGGTGGCGCGCTGCTCGGGATAGAGCGCGTACATCCGGTTGAAGGTCCTGAGCAGGGTCGACTTCCCGCAGCCCGAAGGACCGATGAACGCCGTCACGCGCTTCTCGGGGATCTCCAGGTTCACGCGCTTCAGGGCATGGAAGGCGCCGTAGAAGAAGTCGAGGTTCCTCACGGTGATCTTCGGGGGGGCGACGGGCGTTGCGAGGGCGTTCATGGCGATTGCCGGCGGAAGAGCGTGCGCGCGGCGATGTTCAGCCCGAGCACGAAGAGCGTGATGAGCGCGGCGCCGGCCCAGGCGAGGCGATGCCAGTCGTCGTAGGGGCTCATCGCGAACTGGAAGATGACGACCGGGAGGTTCGCCATCGGGCGGTTCATGTCGGAGGACCAGAACTGGTTGTTGAGCGCGGTGAAGAGCAGCGGCGCCGTCTCGCCCGAGATGCGCGCGACGGCGAGCAGGACCCCGGTGACGATGCCCGCACGCGCGGCGCGGTAGCTCACCAACGTGATCATCTTCCACGTCGGGCAGCCGAGGGCGACGGCGGCCTCGCGCAGGCTGTGGGGCACCAGCTTCAGCATGTCGTCGGTGGTGCGCACGACGACGGGCACGACGATGATGGCCAGCGCAAGCGCGCCCGCCCAGCCGGAGAAGTGCTTCGCTCGCGCGACATACACCGAATACACGAAGAGCCCGATCACGATCGAGGGCGCCGAGAGCAGCACGTCGTTGATGAAGCGCGTCGCCGGCGCGAGCCAGCCGCGCCGGCCGTACTCGGCGAGATAGGTGCCGGCGAGGATGCCGACCGGCGTCCCGATGAGCATCGCCGCGCCGGCCATGAGGACGCTGCCGAAGATGGCGTTCGCGAGCCCGCCGTCCGCGCCGGGGGGCGGCGTCATCTTCATGAAGAGCGAAGGCGTCAACGCCGTCGCGCCCTCCCAGAGCAGCTCGCCCAGGATCCACGCGAGCCAGAAGAGGCCGAAGACGAGCGCGACGGCCGAGAGCGCCATCATCGCCGCGTTGGTGCGGCGGCGGCGCCGGTACGTGGGGTTGTCGCGGCTCGCGATCGCCATGGACTAGGCGCGCGCGCCCTCGCGCCTCGCGAGCCGCAGGAGCAGCAGCTTCGAGAAGGCGAGCACGACGGTCGTGATGAGGAAGAGGATGAGGCCCAGCTCGATCAGCGCCGAGGAGTAGAGCTCGCCCACGGCCTCGTTGAACTCGTTGGCGAGCGCCGAGGCGATCGAGTTGCCGGGCATGAAGAGGGAGGTGCTGAACTCGTGCGCGTTGCCGATCACGAAGGTGACGGCCATCGTCTCGCCCAGCGCGCGCCCCAGGCCCAGCATGATCCCGCCGATCACGCCCACCTTCGTGTACGGCAGCACGACGCGCCACACCACTTCCCAAGTCGTGGAGCCCAGGCCATACGCCGATTCCTTGAGCATCGGGGGCACCAGCTCGAAGACGTCGCGCATCACCGCCGTGATGAACGGGATCACCATGATCGCGAGGATGATGCCGGCCGAGAGCATGCCGATGCCCATGGGCGGGCCGGAGAAGAGCGCCCCGACGCCCGGGATTCTGCCGAGCGTTTGCGCGAGGAGCGGCTGCACGTGCTCCTGGAACACGGGCGCGAAGACGAAGAGTCCCCACATGCCGTAGATGATGCTGGGGATCGCCGCGAGCATCTCGATGGCGGTGCCGAGCGGGCGGCGCAGCCATACGGGCGAGAGCTCGGTGAGGAACATCGCGATGCCGAAGCTCACGGGAATGGCGATGGCGAGCGCGATCGCCGAGGTGACGAGCGTCCCGTAGATCGGCACCAGGGCGCCGAAATCCTGCTGCACCGGGTCCCAGCTCGCGCTCGCGAGGAACGCCGGACCGAATTTCTCGAGGGCCGGCAGGCTTCCGACGACCAGGGAGACGAGGATCGCCGCGAGCAGGGCGAAGACGGAGAATGCGAAGAAGCGCGTGAGGTTGCGGAACAGCGCGTCCATCAGCGCGTTGTTGCGGAGCACGGCGGGCCTCGGCAGGGATGCGGCGACCGCGGAGGGTTCCGCGGTCGCGAGGCCGCCATTATCCAGCACGAGGCTCATGGCGTGAAACGCGGGGTGCTCAGAAGACCGGCTTGCCGGACGCGTCCTTGATCTGCCGCCACTGCGCTTCGATCAGCTTCACCACGTTGTCGGGCAACGGCACGTAGTCGAGCGACTCGGCCATCGCATCGCCCTGGGTGTACGCCCAGTGGAAGAAGGCGAGGACTTCCTTCGCGTTCGCGGGATTGTCCTGCGTCTTGTGCATGAGGATGAAGGTCGCGCCCGCGATGGGCCAGGCGTCCTTGCCCGGCGCGTCGGTGAGGATGAGGTACATGCCCGGCGCCGCGCTCCAGTCCGCGCCCGCCGCCGCGGCCATGAAGGCCTTCGCGCTCGGCGCGACGAAGTTTCCGTCCCGGTTCTGCACCTGCGCGTACGTCATGTGGCTCTGCAGGACGTAGGCGTACTCGACGTAGCCGATCGCGCCGTTGATGCGCATGACGTACGAGGCGACGCCCTCGTTGCCCTTGCCGCCCACGCCCGCGGGCCAGTTGATCGAGGTGCCCTCGCCCACCTTCGACTTCCACTCGGGGCTCACCTTCGAGAGGTAGTTCGACCAGATGAAAGTGGTGCCCGAGCCGTCGGAGCGGTGCACGACGGTGATGGCGGTATCGGGCAGCTTCAGCCCCGGGTTGAGCTTCGCGAGCGCGGGGTCGCTCCACTTCTTCACCTTGCCGAGGTAGATGTCGGCGAGCAGCGCGCCCGAAAGCTTCAGCTCGCCGGGCTTCACGCCCTTCAGGTTCACGGCCGGGATCGCGCCGCCGATCACCGTCGGGAATTGCATCAGGCCGTCCTTCTGGAGCTGCCCGGGCTCGAGCGGCATGTCGGAAGCGCCGAAATCGACCGTCTTCGCCGTGATCTGCTTGATGCCGCCGCCGGAGCCGATCGACTGGTAGTTGAGGCCCACGCCCGTCTGCTTCTTGTAGGCGTCCGCCCATTTCGCGTAGATCGGGTAGGGGAAGGTGGCGCCCGCGCCGGTGATGTCGACGGCGAGGGCCTGGGTGGCGAGCGTGGCCGCGGCGAGGGCGGCCGCCGCGAGGAATCGTCTGGTGCGCATTCGGTTGCGTCTCCGTATCGTCCGTGGGGTGTTGCGGCGGACTCTACGGAGGGCCGATGACCGTTTCGTGACGGCGGCGAAAAACCGGGGACAGACCCCATTTTCCATAGCGCGAAACTCGGTGTTTCTCGCTTTGATAAATGTGGTCTGTCCCCGGTTTTCGCTCAGCGTTTCGCCGCCTGCAGCCGGTCGAACCGCTGCTGCGCCTGCATCACATCCGGGGCGTGGCTTTCCGTCCACGCCTTGATCTCGTCCAGCGCCTTCACGAGGGATCGGCCGAGGGGCGTGAGGCTGTACTCCACGCGAGGCGGGACCTCGGCGTAGATCCTGCGGGAGACGAGCCCCAGGCGCTCGAGGTCGCGCAGCGTCTGCGTGAGGACCTTCTGGGTCACGCCCTGCACGCGGCGGCGCAACTCGTTGAAGCGCGTGGTGTCCTCCGTGAGCACGGCGAGGACCAGCACCGTCCACTTGTTGGCGACGCTCGCGAGGATCTCGCGCGCCGGGCACGCGGCGTTGAACGCATCGAAGCGCTTCATGGTTTCCTCCGGGAACCTAGGGCACGTTCGGCATCCTGCTTCACAATGGATACCGGGCGCCAGTATAGTCGCGCCTCCCATCCATCGCACACGGAGAAGCATCATGAAGCTGTATTTTTCGCCGGGAGCGTGCTCCCTGTCGCCGCACATCGCGCTGCGCGAGGCGGGCCTTGCGTTCGACCTCGTGAAGGTCGACACGAAGACCCACCGGTTCGACGGCGGCGGCGATTTCTACTCGGTGAATCCGAAGGGCTACGTGCCCGTTCTCGAGCTCGACGGCGGCGAGCGGCTGACGGAGGGCCCGGCGATCGTGCAGTACATCGCCGACCGCAAGCCCGAGTCCGGCCTCGCTCCCAAGGCCGGCACGCTCGAGCGCGTGCGCCTGCAGGAGTGGCTCAACTTCCTCACCTCCGAGATCCACAAGGGCTTCTCGCCGCTCTTTTCCGCCGATACGCCGGAGGACTACAAGCCCGTCGTTCGCAAGCGCCTCGCCGGCCGCTTCGACTGGCTCTCGAAGGAGCTCGACGGGTGCGACTTCCTCACGGGCGATCGCTTCACCGTCGCCGACGGCTACCTCTTCACGCTGCTCGGGTGGCTGCCCTTCGTCGGCATGAACCTGCAGGAATGGCCCGTGCTGAAGGCCTACCGCGAGCGCATCGCCGGTCGCCCCGCCGTGAAGGAGGCGCTGAAGGCCGAGGGGCTCGTCAAGTGACGCCGGCCGGCGCCGCGGAACGCGCGGCGTCGGCCACGCGCGGCTCCTTCCCCTGCAATACCAGGCGCACGTTCTCCGCGGTGAGCAGGCTCGCGCGCAGGTTCGCATCGCGGGTGATCCCCGCGATGTGCGGGGAGAGGATGAGGTTGGGCACCCCGTCGAAGTGGCTGCCCGCGGCGAGCGGCTCCTGGTCGACGACGTCGAGGGTCGCGCCGGCGAGGCGGCCGCTTCGCAACGCCGCCACCAGCGCGTGCTCGTCGATGAGCCCGCCGCGCGCCGTGTTGATGACCCAGGCGCCTTCGGGCAGCGCCGCGATCGCCGCGGCGTCAATGATGCCTCGCGTCGCCGGCGACATCGGCACGTGCAGGCTCAGCACCTGGGCCTCCGGCAGCATCGCCGCGAGCTCCCGCCGCTCCACGCCCAGCTCCTTCCATGCGGGATGGCCGGCCGGAACGAACGGGTCGCTCGCGAGCACGCGCATGCCGAACGCGACCGCGCGGCGCGCGACCTGGCGGGCGATCGCGCCGAAACCGACCAGGCCCATCGTGAGCCCCTTCGCATCCCGGCCGCCGATGAGGCGCGTGCGCGGCCACTTGCCGGCCAGCACCTCCGCCGTCGCCTGGTACGCCCCGCCGCGCAGCATCGCGAGCATGGCGCCCATGACGTACTCGGCCACGGTGTCGTCGTTGGTGCCCGTGGCCGGCAGCACCGGGATGCCGCGCGCCGCGCAGGCGGGGAGGTCGAGGTTCTCGAGCCCCACGCCGAGGCGTCCGACGACCTGCAGTCGCGGCGCGGCCTCGAGGAGCGGCGGCCGGACCTGGGTCCGGTTGCGCACGATGAGCCCGCGGCAGTCGGCCAGGGCCCCTCGCAGCGCCTCGGGCTTGTCCACGAGCTGCGGGTCGTACAGGACGTCGAATTCCCGCAGCGCCTCCACGCCCGCCGCATCCATGAACTCCGTGATCACGATCTGCGCCACCGCTCGTCTCCTTTCGGCCCGCTTCAGGTTCCGGGCAGGTTGTGGATTTCCGGGAAGAACATGTCCTTCCAGCTCTCCGGCAGCGCCTTGATCTTCCCCACCTTGTTGAGGAAGCGCGCGAAGTGCATCGTGCCTTCCGGCGTGAGGGTGTACTTGATGTCCGGCGATTCCATCATCTCCTCGATGAACGCGGGGTCGAGCTTGGAATGGGTGAAGCGCACGTACACCTGCGCGTATTTCTTCTTGTCCGCGTTGATCTTTTCCATCGCCTCGGACAGGGCCGCGACGAACGCCTTGTAGGTCTTCGGGTTCTCGTCGCGGAATTTCTTCGTGGTCCAGATCAGGTTGAAGGTGTGCGGGCCGCCGACCACGTCGTAGGAGCTGAACACGCGGTGCACGCGCGGGTCCTTGAGCTCCTGGAAGCTGAATGGCGGGGCCGTGAGGTGCGCGGTGACCTCCGTGCCGCCGGAGAGCAGCGCGGCGAGGCCGTCGGGGTGCGCCATGGACACGGTGAACTTGTCCATCACGTCATATTGGCCGAACACCTTCTCCGCCTGCATTTGCAGCACCACCGCCTGGATCGAGGAGCGGATGACGGGCAGGGCGATGCGGTCCTTCTCCGTGAAGTCCTTGATGGTCTTCACGTCGGCGCGCGTCGTGTTGAGGTACAGGGGCATGGAGTTGAGCGATCCGATGCCGCGCACGTCGAGGTTCCCCCGGGTGCGGGCCCAGATCGTGACCAGCGGACCCAGGCCGCCCGAGGACACCTCGAGGTTGCCGCCGATCAGCAGCTGCGCCTGCGTGGTGCCGCCGTCGAGCACCATCCATTTGGCGGTGCTGTCGAGCCCCGCCGCCTTCGCGTGCTTCTCGAAGAGCTTCTCGTCCTCCATGACGATGAGCGGCAGGTAGCCGATCCCGAATCCCTTGGCGATGCGCACTTCGCTCACCTCGGCGAACGACGGCGCGGCCGTGAATGCGCAGCAGGCGAGCGCGGCGAGTGCGGCCGCCGCCCTTGTGGCGAGGCTTCGTGCTGTGGCCTTCATGCTTCTTCCTCCTCGGTTGTTTTCGTACATCCCGGCGGGATGCCGGGTTTCATTTCGCGCCGGCGGTGGCCGCCAGCGGCTCCACGTCGAAGGGCGCGCGCGAGAGCTCGCCCACCTTGCGCAACTCCGCGACCACGGCGGCATTCAGGGGAACGCCTTCGCGCTCGCGCTCGGATTGCACCCTCGCCGCCTTCTGCCCCGGATAGCGGCCGTCCGCGCCCGATGCGTCGAGGTAGGTGCGCAGCCACGCGGCCATGTGCTCCGCATAGGCCTCGCGCCCGGCGATGAGCCCGGGGTTGGCCACGAACAGGAATGCGCCGACCCGCGCCGGCGCGCTGCCCGGCTTCGCGCCGGCGGTGACCGAGGCGGGCCGTGCGCCGGTGAGGCTTCCGGCGAGGCACTCGACCATCATGGCGAGGCCGATGCCCTTGTGCCCCCCCATGGGCAGCATCGCGCCGGCGAGCGCCGCGGCCGGGTCGGTCGTGGGGTGCCCCTCGGCGTCGATCGCCCAGCCCTCGGGGATCCGGCGCCCCTCGCGCGCCGCGGCGAGCACGTTGCCGCGCGCCACGCCGCTCGCGGCGATGTCGAACACGAGCGGCGGGCCGTCCGGCGCGGGGCTCGCGAACGCCATCGGGTTGTTGCCGATCGCCGCGCCGCGCGAGCCCGCGAGCGACATCATCGGCGGCGTCGCCTGCGCGACGTAGGCGACCATCCCGGCCTCCGCCGCCTGCAGGGCGAACATGCCGAGCGCGGCGAGGTGCCCCACTTCGTGCAGGACCACGGGCACGAACGCGCGCGTGGCGGCGGCTTCGACGGCGCGCTCGATCGCCTGCGTCGCCACGACCTGGCCCAGGCCCGCGTCGGCGTGGCAATGGAGCATGCCGTGCCGCTCCTCGTATCGCACGTCGGGGCGCGGGTTGAGCTCGCCCGATTGCAGCTTCTGCACGTAGACGAGCGCGCGGGAGACACCATGGGTATCGACGCCGCGCAGGTTGGTGCGCACGAGCACCCTCGCCGCGAGCGCGGCCGAAGGCGCGTCCAGGCCGCAGCCCTCGAAGGCGCGCGCGAGCCAGGCGGCGAGCGGCGCAGCGGCGTAGCGGGCGGGCGGGGAGGCGCTCATCGCTGCATCCCCCAGCGGCGCACCGTGCGCAGCTCGATGTTGCGGAAGACGACGCTCTCGACGAAGAGGCCGATGATGATCACCGCGGTGAGCCCCGCGAACACGTTGGCGGTCTGCAGGTCGTTGCGGTTCTCGAAGATGAACCATCCCAGCCCGCCGGAGCTGGTGGAGACGCCGAACACGAGCTCGGCCGCGATCAGCGTGCGCCACGCGAATGCCCAGCCGATCTTCATGCCGGCGAGGATCGCGGGCAGCGCCGCGGGCATCAGCACGTGCGCGACGAACCGCACGCCCTTCAGGCCGTAGTTCTGCCCGGCCATCCGCATCGTGTCCGAGACCGCGAGGAAGCCCGTATGCGTGTTGAGCGCCACCGCCCAGAGCACCGAATGCACTATCACGAAGACGAGACTGGGCGTTCCGAGCCCGAACCACAGGAGCGCGAGCGGCAGGAGCGCGATGGCGGGCAGCGGATTGAACATCGCCGTGAGCGTGGAGAGGAGGTCCGTGCCGATCCGCGTGGATACCGCGAGCGCCGTGAACGCCGCCGCGATGCCGATGCCCACCGCATAGCCGATCATGAGCACCTTGAGGGTGGTATAGATGCGGTCGAGGAGCGGGCCCGCGGTGAGCGCATCCCACAGCGCCCGCATCACCTCCGAGAACGCCGGAAGCATCAGCGGGTTGCCGAGGTAGCGCGCGTAGGCCTCCCAGGCGAGGGCGAGCGCGATGAGGATCGCGGTGCGCCGCACGCCGTCGACGTTGGCGATCCGCTCCCAGGCCGAGAGGGGCCGCTGCACCTCGCCGACCTCGCCCGACTCGAGGCTCTCGTTCTCGAACTCGGGGCGCAGCACCAGCTCGAGGCGCTCAGCCATGGGCCGCCCTCCCCGCCGCCGCCTCGGCCTCGATGCGCTCGGCGAAAAGCATGTCGTGGATCTTCCGGTTGAGGTTCATGAAGCCCGCGCCTCCCTGCTCGGCGTGCGTGTAGTCGTGGGCGTTGAGCTCCGCCTTGACCCGGCCCGGGTGCGGCGAGAGCACGAGGATCCGCGAGCCGACGATGATCGCCTCCTCGATGGAGTGGGTGACGAAGAGCACCGTGAAGCGGATGTCGTCCCAGAGCTGGAGCAGCTCCTCCTGCATCTTGCGGCGCGTGAGCGCGTCGAGCGCCGCGTACGGCTCGTCCATGAGCAGGATGTCCGGCTCCATCGCCATGGCGCGGGCGATCGCCACGCGCTGCTTCATGCCGCCCGAGAGCATGTGCGGGTAGATGTCGCGGAACCGCGCGAGGCCCACCTTCTCGATGGCGGCCATCGCGCGGCCCGCGATCTCGTTGCGCGGGAACGCGCGGCTCATCTTCATGGGGAACATGACGTTGCCGAGCACCGTCTTCCACGGCATGAGCTGGTCGAACTCCTGGAAAACCATCATGCGGTCGGGACCGGGCGCCTCGATCGTGCGGCCGTTCAGCCGCATGCTGCCCTCGACCGGCTTCATGAAGCCGCCGACGCCCTTCAGCAACGTCGACTTGCCGCAGCCCGACGGCCCGAGGAGGACGAAGCGGTCGGCGCGGAAGACGTCGAAGCTCACGCGGTAGGTCGCGGTGACCAGGTGCTCGCGCGTCTTGTACTGCAGCGTCACGCCGTCCACCTGGAGCAGCGGCGAGGGGCCGGGGCCCGGCACTCGCGCGGACGCCGGGCGCCCGTCCAGCAGGGTCTCACTCAATCTCCGCCTCCTTCAGCGCACGATCACCAGGTTCCGGGAAAACGGCCCCGAGTAGACGACGTGGTAGAAGAGCGGCCGGTCGCGAACCGTGTAGCCGCGCATCTCCATGACGAATCCGGGCTCTTCTTGTTCGAGCC
>DASUXK010000113.1:0-11154 GCA_036377935.1 Usitatibacter sp. | reverse complement strand
TGCGGCTATCCCCTTGTAACGCTTCGGAAATGCGCCGTCCGATGGCTTGCAGGTTGGCGGCGATTGTGGACATAATCGAGGCGACTTTCCGAGGGCATTCTAACAAAGCGAGCCGCGCGGCCTTCCCTCGGCGACACCGCTTTCAGGGAGATTCGATGGACATCGCGGAACTGCTCGCCTTCTCGGTCAAGAACAAGGCCTCCGACCTTCACTTGTCCGCGGGCCTGCCCCCCATGATCCGCGTGCACGGCGACGTGCGCCGCATCAACGTGCCCCCGCTCGAGCACAAGGAAGTGCACGGGATGGTGTACGACATCATGAACGACTCGCAGCGCAAGGTGTACGAGGAGACGCTCGAGTGCGACTTCTCGTTCGAGATCCCGAACCTCGCGCGCTTCCGCGTGAACGCGTTCAACCAGAACCGCGGCGCGGGCGCCGTGTTCCGGACGATTCCCTCGAAGGTGCTCACGCTCGAGGAGTTGAACGCCCCGCGCATCTTCGCCGAGATCTCCAACCAGCCGCGCGGGCTCGTGCTGGTCACCGGCCCCACGGGCTCGGGCAAGTCGACGACGCTCGCGGCGATGATCAACCACGTGAACGACAACGAGTACGGGCACATCCTCACGGTGGAGGACCCGATCGAGTTCGTGCACGAGTCGAAGAAGTGCCTCATCAACCAGCGCGAGGTCGGACCGCACACGCTGTCGTTCTCGAACGCGCTGAGGAGCGCCCTTCGCGAGGACCCGGACATCATCCTCGTGGGCGAGATGCGCGACCTGGAGACCATCCGGCTCGCGATGACCGCCGCGGAAACCGGTCACCTGGTGTTCGGCACGCTGCACACGTCCTCGGCGGCGAAGACCGTGGACCGCATCATCGACGTGTTCCCGGCGGCGGAGAAGGAGATGATCCGCGCCATGCTCTCGGAATCGCTGCGCGCGGTGATCTCGCAGACGCTGTGCAAGACCAAGGACGGCAGCGGCCGGGTCGCGGCGCACGAGATCATGATCGGCACGCCCGCCATCCGCAACCTCATCCGCGAGGCGAAGGTGGCGCAGATGTACTCGTCGATCCAGACCGGGCAGGCGCTCGGCATGCAGACGCTCGACCAGAACCTGCAGGACCTCGTGAAGCGCAACCTCATCTCGATCCCCGAAGCCCGCACGAAGGCGGCGAACAAGGACATCTTCGTCGGCGGCTGACGGGCGGGAACCGAAGAACGTCCTGGCGCGCGCAGGCCACATAGGAGCGGCAAATGGAACGTGAGCAGAGCCTCAAATTCATGCACGACCTGCTGCGCGCGCTCATCGCGCGCAAGGGCTCGGACCTCTTCATCACCGCCGGATTCCCGCCCGCCATGAAGGTGGACGGGAAGGTCACGCCGGTCTCGCAGCAGAGCCTGTCGCCGATCCACACGCAGGAGCTCGCCCGCTCCATCATGACGGACAAGCAGGCGGCCGAGTTCGAGGCGACCAACGAGTGCAACTTCGCGATCAGCCCGAGCGGCATCGGGCGCTTCCGGGTGAACGCCTTCGTGCAGCAGGGCCGCGTGGGCCTGGTGCTGCGCACGATCACGACGGCGATCCCCAAGTTCGACGAGCTGGGCCTGCCCCACGTGCTGAAGGACGTGGCGATGACCAAGCGCGGCCTGGTGATCTTCGTCGGCGGCACGGGCTCGGGCAAGTCGACCTCGCTCGCCTCGATGATCGGGCACCGCAACGAGAACAGCCAGGGCCACATCATCACGATCGAGGACCCGGTCGAGTACGTGCACGAGCACAAGAACTGCATCGTCACTCAGCGCGAGGTGGGCGTCGACACCGACAACTGGTTCTCGGCGCTCAAGAACACGCTGCGCCAGGCGCCCGACGTGATCCTCATCGGCGAGATCCGCGAGCGCGAGACGATGGAGTACGCGATCGCCTTCGCGGAGACCGGCCACCTGTGCATGTCGACGCTGCACGCCAACTCCACCAACCAGGCGCTCGACCGCATCATCAACTTCTTCCCCGAGGAGCGGCGCCAGCAGCTGCTGATGGACCTCTCGCTCAACCTGAAGGGCATCGTCTCCCAACGCCTGGTGCCGAAGAAGGGCGCCAAGGGGCGCGTCGCGGCGATCGAGATCATGCTCAACTCGCCCCTCATGGCCGACCTCATCTTCAAGGGGCAGGTGCACGAGATGAAGGAGCTCATCGCGCGCTCGCGCGAGCTCGGCATGCAGACCTTCGACCAGGCGCTCTTCGACCTCTTCGAGGCCGACCTCATCAGCTACGAGGACGCGCTGCGCAACGCCGACTCCGTGAACGACCTGCGCCTGCGGATCAAGCTCGAGAGCAAGAACGCGAAGAACCGCGACCTGGGCTCGGGCCTGGAGCACCTCGAGATCGTCAAGTAGGAATTACCTCGCCCCGTCGAAAGGCCCGCCTGCCGGCGGGCCTTTTGCTTTCGCGCGATCCATGCCCGTGCGCTCGCCGTAGGACGGGTCCCACACCAACATCAGAGCATTCCTAGGCCGGATGGTGCCCCGTCCGACTCCCCCGTTTTCCGCACGTCTCCACTATGGATGAACGACCAAGGGAGACGGCCATGAAGAAACTCCTCGCAATAGGCCTCGCCACCTGCCTGCCCACCGGACTCGCCGCGGAAGATCCCGCCGTCATCGCGCACGCGCTGGGGACCGTGAACGTCCTGGTGCTCGACGAATCGCTGCCCGTGGCGAAGGACCTTCCCTGCGCGACCGCGGCCATCGCGAAGGCCGGCGGCCAGGGATGCATGGCGGTCCATCGGGCCGTCCTGAGCGGACACATGCAGCGCGCGTCCACGCTGAGCGAGCGCGGACGCTGGCTTTGACCTCGACGGGAGACCGACCACCATGAACAGCGACCAGTTCCACGGCCATTTGCGCGAAGTGAAGGGCTGGGCCCTCGAAAGCTGGGGCCGCGTCACGCACGACCCGTGGCTGCGCATCGCCGGGCGCCGCGAGCGCCTGCTCGGCCGCCTCGAGGCCTCCCTCGCCGAGTCGCGCCGCATCGCCGAATCGAGCTTCCCGGCCGCGCGCGTGGTCGAGCGCCGCGGCGCCTCGCCCCGCTAGCGACGAACGTCAGGAGGCGGCGGCGACCCCCCGCCGCCCGCCCGTGGAGCGCACCACCGCGTCGAGCCGGCCGAGGGCCGTGTCCTCGTCCGCGAGGCCCGCGTCGGGCGCGGAGAAGTAGCATCCCTGCACGAAATCGGCGCCCGCGTCGACCGCCACGCACGCCTCGGCCGCGCTCTCGATGCCGTCGATCACGACGCGCGAGCGGACCTCGTGCAGCAGCTCCACCATCCCCGCGAGCATGCGTCGCGCGCGGCCCCACCCGAGGAACGCGTCGGCGATGAGCGCGCGGTCGAGCTTCACCAGGTCGGGGCGCAGGGTGAGCACGCGGTCGAAGTTGGAGCGCGCCTTGCCGAAATCGTCGATGGCGATGGCGAGCCCGAGGTCGCGGTAGATCGCGACCGCGTCGGCGAGGCCCGCCTCGTCGCAATCCTCCGCGAGGATCTCGACGCACACGCGCCGGGGTTCCAGGCCGTAGTAGCGCACGAGCTCGCTCAGCTCGAGCGCGCATCGCGCATCGTGCGCCGCGGCCTGCGGATGCACGTTGAGGAAGAGCGTGCGCTCGGCGGGGTCGAAGCGCGCGTAGTTGCGCAGGTGCAGCGCGCGGCATGCCCAGTCGAGCACCGCGCGATCGCCCGCGGCGGTGCGCGCGAAGAGGTCCACCGGCGAAAGGAGCGCGCCGCCCGCGCCCGTGGCGCGCAGCAGCGCCTCGTATCCATGGCAGGCGGGGCCGCGCACGGCGAGGATCGGCTGGAAGTGCGAGTCGAGGCTCGCCTCGTCCCACCGCAGCGCCTCCATCCCCGCGGCGCGCACCAGGCGCTCCGCGGCGCGCGCCATCGATGCCGCCGCGTAACCCTCGACCTCGTGGCGCTCCTGCTGCCGCATCGCCTCGTTTCCCCGGTCCGTGCCGGAATATCCCGGCGCGTCCACGATGCGCCGGGGCGATTACGCAGCCGTTACGGTGCGTGGAAAAAGGGTTGCAACTGCAAGATTGGCGTCAGGCGGCGCCGAAGAAGGCCGCGAGCGCCTCGCCGATGTCGCTCATGCGGTAGGGCTTCTTGAGGACGCGGTTCACGCCGGCGGACAGCGCGCGCGTCTCGAAGCCCGCGCCGCCGTAGCCGCTCGCGATGACGATGGGCAGCGTGGGATCGAGCTTGCGCAGCT
This sequence comes from Usitatibacter sp., assembly GCA_036377935.1. Classification (GTDB taxonomy): domain Bacteria; phylum Pseudomonadota; class Gammaproteobacteria; order Burkholderiales; family Usitatibacteraceae; genus Usitatibacter. The sequence goes on along the minus strand of DASUXK010000113.1, from coordinate 6,899 downwards.
CGATCGCGAGCTGCGTGCCGGTGAGCTGCGACATCACCTCGTCGCTCACCACCGCGTCGAACCGGCGCGGGTTGGCGCGCGCGGCGGCGAGGGCCTCGCGGCTGTCGGTGTAGCCGATCGGCTCGTAGCCCAGCGAGGCGAGCATCTCCTCGAGCGCGGCGAGCACCTCGGGCTCGTCGTCCACGGCGAGGATCGCCTGGCCCTGGCCCATGGGCAGCGTCCGCGCGGGCTCGGCCTTGCCCTCCTCCACGTGCACGAGCGGCATCCACACCTCGAAGGTCGTGCCGTGGCCGAGCTCGCTCGAGACCTCGAGGAAGCCGCGATGCTCCATCACGACGGAATGCACGAGCGCGAGGCCGAGCCCGGTGCCGCGCCCCGCCGGCTTGGTGGTGAAGAACGGCTCGAAGATGCGGTCGATCACCTCGGGGGCGATGCCGTGGCCGCTGTCGCGCACCGTGACCTTCACGTACTCGCCGGCGGGCATCTCGCCGGTGCGCACCTTGCGTGGCGCGTCGATGGCCACCTCCTCGACCGCCACCTCGAGCACGCCCTTGTCGCCCATCGCCTGCACGGCATTCGTGCACAGGTTCATGAGGAGCTGGTGCATGCGCGTGGGGTCGCCCATCACCGTCGCCTCGCTCCCGCCGCCCGAGTAGCGCACCTCGATGCCCGCGGGCGAGGAGCCCTGGATGAGGTCGCACACTTCCTGGACCACGGGCGCGACGATCACGGGGATGCGCTCGGCGCCTTCCGCGCGGCTGTACGAGAGGATCTGCGAGACGAGCGACTTGCCGCGGTTGCCCGCGTTCATGATCGTGTCGAGGTAGCGCTTCATGTCGCCCTCGGCCTTCATCTGGGCGAGCTCGCCGTATCCCAGGATCGCGCCGAGGATGTTGTTGAAGTCGTGCGCGATGCCGCCGGCGAGGTGCCCGACCGCCTGCATCTTCTCGGCCTGGCGCAGCTGGGCGGCGAGGCGCTGGCGCTCCTCCTCGGCCCGCACCTTCTCGGAGACGTCCTTCACGAAGCCGATCACGCGGCGCGCCGAGCCGGGCGCGCCCGTGAGGTTGCCGATGCGGTAGGCGTTCACGCCGACGGTGGCGTACTCGCCGTCGTCGCGCCGGAAGCGGTACTCGAGCGCCACGTGCGCGAGGTCGCCCGTGGCGAGCATGCGGCGCAGGCCCTTGAGCCGGATGCGGTCGTCGGGATGCACGCGGTCGACCCACTTCTGGATCGTGTCGATGTGCTCGCGGCGCGTGCCGAGCACGGCCACGGTGTCGCCGTCCCACAGCACGCCGCCCTGCGTGGGATCGAACTCGTAGAGGAGGTTGCCGCTCGCGCGGATCACCGCCTCGTGGCGGTTGCGCCACGCCTCGGTCTCGCGCGCCGCCTCCTGGCGCTCGACCAGGAGCGCCGCGGCGAAGAGCGTCGTCACGATGAGCGTCGCGAGGTAGCCCTGCAGGTGCAGCAGCGCGCGCAGGTCGGGCAGGCCGTCGGTCGAGAAGGGACCCAGCGCCTGCCCCGTGTGCCAGTAGACGATGAGGCCGAAGATCGAAAGCCCGACGGTGGCCGCGCGCAGGCCGAAGGAGAGCGCGGCCCAGATGAGGAACGGCGCGCAGAGGTAGGCGAGCGAGGGGATGAAGCCCTCGGCGCGCGCGGGCGCGCCGAACACGTAGCTCGTGGTGACGATGAGCCCCACGTAGAGCGCGAGGAGCTCCGGCCAGCGGCGCTCCGCCACCTCCACCTCGCGCGCGCCGGTGCGGTTCCAGGCCAGGATGAGCGGCGCCGTGAGCAGCATCCCGAGCATCGTCGACACGAAGGTGACCGACCACTGGTTGCGGAACGTGGTCTGCAGGCGCCCGTAGCCCAGCGCCGCGTCGAACAGGGCCATCGCGGCGACCAGCGGCACCATGCCCACCAGGAACGCCGAGACGCCGCGCACCGTGTCGATGTGCACGCGCGGTCCGGCGAGCCGGATGAGGCCCGCGCCCACCGCGAGCGGCTGCGCGCAGTTGAGCGCCGCGGCGGCGAGGATCGCGGACCACGGATCGGCGCGCTGCACGCCGACGGCGAGGCTCGCCGCGAACACGATCGCGAGGTAGCTCCACCAGCGGCGGGGCGCCACCACCAGCAGCACGCCCAGGGCGAGCCCGTGCGCGGGCCAGACGAAGAGCGGCAGCCGCGCGTGGAACGGGAGGTGGGCCGCGTAAGCGGCGAGGAGGTAGTAGACGACGCCGAAAGTGACGTAGGCGAGGCTCTGCCGGACCGGGGCGGACCGGGGCATGGCGAGGATCGCCGGCGTTCGGGCGCTCACTGGGGCGCCTGCGGCGGAAGGGGCTGGGCGCACATCCTCTTCGGATTCTACGGGTTCCCGCGCTAGAATGGGCCAAACAACGACATGCGCAGGGACCGGTGGAAGCCCATATCCTCGTCGTAGACGACGACGCCGCCATACGGGACGTCATCCGCGAGTACCTCACGGAGAACGATTTCAAGGTATCGGTGGCGGAGACCGGCGCCGACATGGACAAGGTCCTCGGCGCCGAGATGGTCGACCTCGTCATCCTCGACCTGAAGCTCCCGGACGAGGACGGCCTCGCCATCGCGCGGCGCCTGCGCGAATCCCTCGACCTGCCCATCATCATCCTCACCGGCCGCAAGGAGGAGGTGGACCGCGTGATGGGCCTGGAGCTCGGCGCCGACGACTACGTCACCAAGCCGTTCAGCAACCGCGAGCTCCTCGCGCGCGTGCGCGCCGTGCTGCGCCGCACCGAGGGCAAGCGCGCGACGCGTCGCGGCGAGACGGTGCGCGCGTTCCGCTTCTCCGGCTGGGAGCTCAACACCGGCACGCGCAAGCTGAAGGGCCCCGACGGGCGCAACGTCGAGCTGACCAACAGCGAGTACGCGCTGCTGGTCGCGTTCCTGCGCGCGCCGGGACGCATCCTCAGCCGCGACCAGCTCCTCGAGTCCAGCCGGCTGCACGACGACATCTACGACCGCTCGATCGACGTGCAGATCCTGCGCCTGCGCCGCAAGATCGAGGAGAGCCCCAACCAGCCGTCGCTGATCCGCACGGAGCGCGGCGCCGGCTACTACCTCAACTCCTCGGTCGAGACAATGTGAGCCCTTCGTTCACCGCGCTCGACGGGGTCCTCACCGTCGTCGCGGCCTGGTTCGCGATCGGGCTCGCCGGGATCGCCGCCCCCCGCAGCCTGCGCTTCGTCGCCTCGTTCCTCTTCCCGCTCTCGGCCGCCCTCGCGCTGGCCCTCGCCGGCTTCGCGCTCGCCGCGCTCCCCGACGCCCCGCAAGCGCTCGTCCTGCCGATCGGCCTTCCGGGGCTGCCCTTCCACGTCCGCCTCGACGCGCTCTCGGCGTTCTTCCTCGTCGTGCTGGGGCTCGCGGACGCGGGCATCTCGATCTTCGCCGCCGGATACTTCCGCGCCGGCGAGGGCACCGCGCCCGGGATGCTCTGCCTGCAGTACCACCTGTTCGTGGGCGGCATGGCGATGGTCCTGGTCGCCGACGACGCGTACGCCTTCATGGTGTGCTGGGAGCTGATGGCGCTGGGCTCCTTCTTCCTCGTCACGACCAACCATCGCATTCCCGAGATCCGGCGCGCGGGGTTCCTCTACCTCCTCATCGCGCACGTCGGCGCCATCGCGATCCTCCTGTGCTTCGGCGTGCTGCAGGCGAACACGGGCGACTACACGTTCGCCAACATGCGCGCGCAGCACCTCTCCCCCTTCTGGGCGTCGACGGCCTTCCTGCTCGCGCTCTTCGGCTTCGGCGCGAAGGCCGGCATCGTGCCGCTGCATGTGTGGCTGCCGGAGGCGCACCCCGCCGCGCCCTCCCCGGTCTCGGCGCTCATGAGCGGCGTGATGCTGAAGACGGCGATCTACGGCATCGCCCGCGTCGCCTTCGACCTCCTCGGCACGCCGCTCTGGTGGTGGGGCGTGGTCGCGCTCGTCGTGGGGCTCGCGACCGCGCTCTTCGGCGCGGTCTTCGCCGCGGCGCAGGTGGACATGAAGCGGCTCCTCGCCTACTCGTCGATCGAGAACATCGGGCTGGTGGTGGTCGCCCTGGGGCTCGCCATCGTCTTCGCGGCGTACCGCATGCTGCCGCTCGCCGCGCTCGCGCTCGTGGCGATGCTCTACCACTGCGTGAACCACGCCGTCTTCAAGAGCCTGCTCTTCCTGGGCACCGGCTCCGTGCTGCACGCCACGCAGGAGCGCAACCTGGGCAAGCTCGGGGGGCTGCTGCGCCCCATGCCGTGGGTCGCGTGGACCGCGCTCGTGGGCGTGATCGCCGCGGCGGCGCTGCCGCCCTCGAACGGCTTCGTCTCCGAGTGGCTCCTGCTGCAGGGCTTCCTCTTCACCGGGGACCTGCCGAACCCCTACCTCAAGATGCTGGTGCCGCTCTTCGCCGCGGGGGTGGTGCTCGTCTCCGCGCTCGCCGGCTACGTGATGGTGAAGTTCTTCGGCGTGATCTTCCTCGGGCGCCCGCGCGAGGAGAAGCTCGCCGCGGCGCACGACGCGGGCTTCCTCGAGCGGCTCGGGCTCGCGTGGCTCGCCGCCGGCTGCGTGCTGCTCGGGATCTTCCCCGTGTGGGTCATGAAGGCGATCGATCCGGTGGCCACGCTCCTCCTCGGCCGCGGGCTCGCGCAGTCGGGCCGCATCGGCGATTCGTTCCTCCTCGCGCCGGTGAGCGCCGCGCGCGCCTCGTACAGCCCGCTCGCGATGCTCGTCGTCGCGCTCGCGATCGTCGGCGTGGCCTTCGTGGGCGTGCGCCGCTTCTACCACGGCCGGCTGCGCCGCGCGGCGCCCTGGGACTGCGGGATGCCGCTGCAGACCGCCCGCATGCAGGACACCGCGGAGGGCTTCGGCCAGCCGATCCGGCAGATCTTCGAGCCGGTGTTCCGCATGAAGCGCGAGCTGCCCACCGCGTTCGACTCCGCGCCGCGCTACAAGGTCACCGTCGAGGATCCGATGTGGCACGGGGTCTACGAGCCCATCGCCGCGGCGGTCGAGTGGCTCTCGCGCCGCGTGGGCCTCATGCAGCGCGGGCGGATCTCGATCTACCTGCTCTACAGCTTCCTCACCCTGGTCGTGCTGCTCTTCCTCGCGCAGGCATGAACCTCGAAGGCGTCCTCGCCCAGCTCGCCGCCCTCGGGGTGGCGCTCCTCCTCGCGCCGCTGCTCGCGGGGTGGGTGAACGTGTGGCGCGCGTGGTTCCAGAACCGCTCCGCGCCGCCCCTCACGCAGCCCTTCCGCACGCTGCACAAGCTCTTCTGGAAGGAATCCGTGATGGCGCACGAGGCGAGCGCGCTCTACCGCCTCGCGCCGTACGTCGTGTTCGGCTGCATGCTGCTCGCCTCGATGATCATCCCCACGATCTCGACCAACCTGCCGCTCGCGCCCGCCGCCGACGCGATCGCGCTGGTGGGGCTCTTCGCGCTCGCGCGCCTCTTCATCTCGCTCGCCGCGATGGACGTGGGCACCGCGTTCGGCTCCATGGGCGCGCGCCGCGAGATGCTGGTGGGCTTCCTCGCCGAGCCCGCGTTCCTGATGGTGCTCTTCACCGCCTCGCTCATCTCGGAATCGACCTCGCTCGCGACCATCGTCTCGAGCCTCGGGCACCGCGAGCTCACGATCCTGCCCAGCCTCGCCTTCGCCGGCGTGGCGTTCACGATGGTCTCGCTCGCCGAGAACGCGCGCGTGCCGGTGGACAACCCCGCGACGCACCTCGAGCTCACGATGATCCACGAGGCGCTGCTCCTCGAGTACTCGGGGCGCCACCTCGCGCTCATGGAGTGGGCTTCCTGGCTCAAGCTCTTCGCGTACTCGTGCGCCGGGCTCGCGCTCTTCTTCCCGTGGGGCATCGCCGAGGCGAACGACCGCACGGCGCTGCTCTTCGCGCTGCCGGCGCTCGCCGGCAAGCTCGCCCTGGGCGGCATCGGGCTCGCGGCCATCGAGACGCTGCTCGCGAAGATGCGCATCTTCCGCGTGCCGGAGTTCCTCGCCACGGCGTTCCTGCTGGGCGTGCTGGCGCTCCTCGTCCACCTCCTGCTCGGCGCCTAGATGAACCCCTTCGCGATCCAGCTCGTGAACCTGTTCGCCTCGGGCCTGCTGCTGCTCGCCTTCGCGATGCTGTCCCAGCGGCGCATCCTCACCCTGATCCACCTCTACGCCCTGCAGGGCCTCGCGCTCACCGCCTCGACGCTCACGGTGGCCTGGGCGACGGGCCAGCACCACCTGTACGAATCGGCCGCCATCAACTTCACCCTCAAGGTGGTGGTGCTGCCGTGGATCCTGCACCGCCTGATCCGGCGCCTGAGCGTGAAGTGGGACGTGGAGACCCTCATCAACATCCCGTCGATGATGCTGGTGGGCATCGTGCTCGTCGTGTTCGCGTTCAACCTGGCGCTGCCGATCTCCGAGTTCTCGCGCTCGATCGCGCGCGGCACGCTCGGCATCGCGCTCGCCTGCGTGCTGCTCTCCTTCCTCCTGATGATCACGCGCTCCAAGGCGGTGCCGCAGGTGATCGGCTTCCTCTCGATGGAGAACGGGCTCTTCTTCGCGGCGACGAGCGCCACCTACGGCATGCCGATGGTGGTAGAGCTCGGCATCGCCCTCGACGTGCTGGTGGGCATGGTGATCCTGGGCGTGTTCCTCTTCCAGATCCGCGAGCAGTTCGACTCGCTCGACATCCACCACCTCGAGAAGCTGAAGGAGGACTGATGGACCCGCTCGCGATCCTTCTCGCCGCGCCGCTCCTCGGGGGCGCGAGCCTCTGGGCGCTGGGCGAGCGCGAGAGCGCCCCGGAGATCAACGTCGCCTACAGCTTCGCGACCCTCGCGGCGGCGGCGTGGCTCACGGCGGAGGTGGTCTCCGCGGGGCCGGTGAC
>DASUXK010000112.1:0-2659 GCA_036377935.1 Usitatibacter sp. | reverse complement strand
TCGCCGCGAAGAAGAACGTGCGCCTGCTCGAGATCCGCGCCGAGAAGGGCGCCAACCGCCTGGAGTTGAAGCGCGTGGGCGGGGGCCTCCTCGCCCAGACGCCCGACGAGTACGACATCGCCGAGATGCGGGTGGTGACGAAGCGCCAGCCCACCGGGGCCGAGAAGAACGACCTCCTCTTCGCCTTCCGCGTCGCGCGCTTCGTGAAGTCCAACGCGATCGTCTTCTGCAAGGACGGGCGCACGCTCGGCGTGGGCGCGGGCCAGATGAGCCGCGTCGATTCCACGCGCATCGCCTCGATCAAGGCGAAGAACGCGGGCCTCACGCTGCGCCGCTCGGTCGCCGCCTCCGACGCGTTCTTCCCGTTCCGCGACGGCCTCGACGTCGTCGCGAAGGCGGGCGCGACCGCGGTGATCCAGCCGGGCGGGAGCGTGCGCGACGACGAGGTCGTCGCCGCCGCCGACGAGCACGGCATCGCGATGGTGTTCACCGGGATGCGGCACTTCCGCCACTGATGCGCCGCGCGGGCCGGGATCGCCGCCGGGCGCTTGCTCGCGCGATCGTCCTCCTGCTTTACCTATAATGGCGGCTTCTTCCCGCCCCGCGCTTCCATGAAGCTCCTCGTGATCGGTTCCGGCGGCCGCGAGCACGCCCTCGCGTGGCGCCTCGCGCGCTCGCCGCGCGTCTCCCGCGTCTACGTGGCCCCGGGCAATGCCGGGACCGCCCGCGAGGACGGCGTGGCCAACGTGCCGCTCACCGCGATCGCCGATCTCGTGCGCTTCGCCGAGAAGGAGGAGGTGCACGCGACCGTGGTGGGCCCCGAGGCGCCGCTCGCCGCCGGCGTGGTCGATGCGTTCCGCGACCGGGGGCTGCGCATCTTCGGGCCGACGCAGGCCGCGGCGCAGCTCGAGTCCTCGAAGGACTTCGCCAAGCGCTTCATGGCGCGGCACGGCATTCCCACCGCCGGCCACGCCACGTTCACCGAGCCCGAGTCGGCCCACGAGCATATCGATACCCATGCCGTGCCGATCGTGATCAAGGCCGATGGCCTCGCCGCGGGAAAGGGCGTGGTGGTCGCGACGACGCCGGCCGAGGCGCACGACGCGATCGACATGATGCTCGCCGGGCGAAAGCTGGGCGAGGCGGGCCATCGCGTCGTGATCGAGGACTTCCTCGAGGGCGAGGAGGCGAGCTTCATCGTGATGGTCGACGGGAAGAACGTGCTGCCGCTCGCCTCGAGCCAGGACCACAAGCGCATCTTCGACGGCGACCGCGGGCCCAACACCGGCGGCATGGGCGCGTATTCGCCCGCGCCGGTCGTGACCCCCGAGGTGCACCACCGCGTGATGCGCGAGATCGTGACGCCCGCGGTGAAGGGCATGGCGGCGGACGGCACTGCCTACACCGGCTTCCTCTACGCGGGCCTCATGATCGACCGCGAGGGCGCGCCGCGCGTGGTCGAGTTCAACTGCCGCCTGGGCGATCCGGAGACGGAGCCCATCCTCATGCGCCTGAAGACCGACTTCTTCGAGCTCGTGGAGCACGGCATCGAGGGCACGCTCGATACGATCGAGGCGCAGTGGGATCGGCGCGCCGCGTTGGGCGTCGTGCTCGCCGCCGCGGGATACCCCGACGCGCCGCGCAAGGGCGACGAGATCCACGGCCTGCCGCACGACGGGGAGGATTTCCACGTCTTCCATGCCGGCACCGAGGAGAAGGGCGGGCGCATCGTGACGAGCGGCGGGCGCGTGCTGTGCGTCACGGCGTTGGGCGACAAGGTGAAGATGGCCGCCGCGCGCGCCTACGAGGTCGCGGAGAGGATCCGCTTCGACGGGATGCAGTTCCGCAAGGACATCGGGCATCGCGCCTTCAACCGCCGGTAGATTCACCCACTTGCAAGAAAAGGCACGACGCCCGCCTCATGGATAGCACGCCCGTCCGCGATTACCTCCTGGGGTTGCAGCAGCGCATCGTCGACCGGCTCGAGGCGCTCGACGGCAAGCGCTTCCTGCGCGACGAGTGGAAGCGCCCCGAAGGCGGCGGCGGCATCTCGCGCATCCTCGAGCAGGGCGACCTGCTCGAGCGCGGCGGCGTGGGCTTCTCGCACGTGAGCGGGGCGAAGCTTCCGCCCTCGGCGAGCGCGCATCGCGCGCAGATCGCCGGGCAGCCGTGGGAGGCGATGGGCGTCTCGCTCGTCTTCCATCCGCGCAACCCGTACGTGCCGACGGTGCACATGAACGTGCGGTTCTTCACGACGCTCGGACCCTCTCCCCGGCCCTCTCCCAAGGGAGAGGGAGATGGTGTGTGGTGGTTCGGCGGGGGCATGGACCTCACGCCTTACTATCCCTTCGAGGAGGACTGCGTCCACTTCCATCGCGCCAACCGCGATGCGCTCGCGCCTTTCCCGGGGTTGCACGAGCGGTTCAAGAAGCAGTGCGACGAGTATTTCTTCCTCAGGCACCGCGGCGAGCCGCGCGGCATCGGGGGCACGTTCTTCGACGATTTCAACGAGCTGGGCTTCGAGAAGAGCTTCGCCGTGATGCAGGCCACGGGCGACGCGTTCCTGCCCGCGTACGTGCCCATCCTGGAGCGCCGCGCGGACATGCTCTACGGCGATCGCGAGCGCGATTTCCAGGCGTACCGGCGCGGCCGCTACGTG
>DASUXK010000111.1:0-14210 GCA_036377935.1 Usitatibacter sp. | reverse complement strand
CCCAACACCTTCATCGCGAAGACCGCCTCGGACCTCGTGAAGCCGGACGGCCTGGTGCTGATCGAGAAGCGCGAGCTTCCGGACCGCCTCTTCGAGCTTCCGGTGCGCGCGCTCTCGGGCATCGGCGCGCAGATGGAAAGGCGCCTCGCCCGGCACGGCATCCGCACGGTGCGCGAGCTCGCCGCGCGCTCGAAGGAGGAGCTCTGCGCGATCTGGGGCGGCGTGGGCGGCGAGATCATGCACTCGCGCATCCGCGGGGAGCCGCAGCATGCGATGGAGAGCGAGACCGGCTCCATCTCCCACTCGAGCGTGCTGGGCCCCGACAGGCGCAACCCCGGCGACGCCTTCGCGGTGCTCAACCGCCTCACGCAGAAGGCGGCGATGCGGTTGCGCAAGGCGGGCTTCTACGCGGCGCGCGTTTCGGTCGACGTGAAGTATCTCGACGGCTCGCACTGGCGCCAGGAGATGCGCCTCGTCGATACGCAGGACACCGTGACCTTCCTGCACGCGCTCGAGAAGCTCTGGGCCGCGCGGCCCCGCGACCGGCGCACGCTCCTGCGCGTCGGCATGGCGTTCTCCGATCTCGTCCGCGAGGACGCGCGCACCGGCTCGCTCTTCGCCGCCGAGGGGAAGTCGAAGGCGCTCTACGCGACGCTCGATTCCCTCAACTCGCGCTTCGGCAAGCAGGCGGTCTACTTCGCGAGCGCCCACGGCGCGCGCGACCGCGGCGGCCTCGCCATCGCCTTCAACCACATTCCCGATCCCAAAACGGACAAATGACTCCCGTCATTCCCGCGAAGGCGGGAACCCATCGTCATTCCCGCGTCGGCGGGAATGACGAACAGCCAATGGATTCCCGCCTGCGCGGGAATGACATGGAATGAAGGACAACGTCGTCGCGATCACGGGAGCGTCGAAGGGCATCGGCGCGGAGCTCGCGCGCCAGCTTGCGGGAAAGGGCGCGAAGCTCGTCCTCGCCGCGCGCAACGCGAAGGAGCTGGAGGCGGTGGCGCAGGAGTGCCGCAAGCTCGGCGCGGCCGTGGTGACGGTGAAGGCCGACGTCGCCGAGGAGCGCGACTGCCAGGCGATCGTCGCCGGCGCCGTGCTCGCGTACGGGCGGCTGGATACGCTCGTGAACAACGCCGGCATGAGCATGTGGGCGCGCTTCGAGGACATCCGCGACGTCTCGGTGCTCGAGCGGATCATGCGCGTGAACTACATGGGCGCCGTGTACTGCACGCGCCATGCGCTCCCGTACCTTCGCGAGTCGCGGGGGCGCATCGTGGGCATCTCGAGCCTTGCCGGGCGCACGGGCGTGCCGACGCGCACCGGCTACGCGGCGAGCAAGCACGCCATGACCGGCTTCTTCGATTCGCTGCGCATCGAGCTGGCCGGCTCCGGCGTCACCGTCACGATGGTCTATCCCGGGTTCGTCTCGACGGGCATCCGCGAGAACGCGACCGGCCCCGACGGCCGCCCCATCATGGTGAGCCCCGTGCGCGAAGGCGAGGTGATGACGGTGGAGGATTGCGCGCGGCGCATCGTGCGCGCGATCGAGCGGCGCGAGCGGGAGGTGGTGATGACGGCGCGCGGTAGAATGGGCCTTTGGCTGAAGCTCTTCGCCCCCGGGCTGGTGGACCGCCTCGCGCGCCGGGCGATCGAGCACGGACGCTGATGAGCATCACCGTCTGGCTCACCTACTTCCTCGCGACGATGATCCTGTCCATCACGCCGGGGCCCGGCGTCTTCTCGAGCATCTCCAGCGGCCTGCGCCACGGCTTCCGGCTGGGCCTGTGGAACGGCGTGGGCATGCAGGCGGCCAACGCCCTCCTCGTCTCCATCGTCGCGGTCGGCCTGGGCGCGATCCTCCTCGCCTCCGAGACGCTCTTCTCGGCGGTGAAGTGGATCGGCGTGGCCTATCTCTTGTACCTGGGCGTGGTCACCTGGCGCTCGCGCCCGCGCGGCTTCGAGGAGGACCGCACCGACCACGCGCGCACCGCCTGGGAGGTCTTCCGCCGCGGCTTCTTCGTGAACATCACGAACCCCAAGGGCATCATCTTCTTCGCCGCGATCCTGCCGCAGTTCATCGACGTGCACCGTCCGCAGCCGCTGCAGTACGCGATCTTCGCCGCGACGACGTTCTCGGTCGACCTGGTGGTGATGATGGGCTACACCGCGCTCGCGGTGAAGGTGTTCCGCGCGATGAAGGAACCCGCCCACTTGCGCTGGGTCAACCGCACGCTGGGCGGGGCCTTCGTCGCGGCGGGCCTCGCGCTCGTCGGCTTCCGGCCGTCGGCATCGGCGATGTAGCTTTGCGCGATGGCGCGTGGAAGCAATCGCGCGCGGGCGCTGTTTTTCCGGTTCGTCCACCAACAAAAGGAGACTTGCATGGCCATCAAGGTCGGAGACCCGCTTCCCGAAGGGAAAGTGCAGGAATTCATCGAGATCGAAGGCAACGGCTGCACCGTGGGCCCGAACACCTTCGACGTGCGCGAGCAGGCGAAGGGCAAGAAGATCATCATCTTCGGCCTGCCCGGCGCCTTCACGCCCACCTGCTCAGCCAAGCACGTGCCGAGCTACCTCAATACGTACGACGCGCTGAGGAAGAAGGGCGTGGACGAGATCTGGTGCTTCGCCGTGAACGACGCCTTCGTGATGGGCGCCTGGGCGCGCGACCAGAAGGCGAACGGCAAGATCCGCTTCATGGCCGACGGCAGCGCGGACTACACGAAGAAGCTCGGCCTCGAGCTGGACCTCAACCCGCGCGGCATGGGCATGCGCTGCCAGCGCTTCGCGCTGCTGGTGGACGACGGCGTGGTGAAGTCGGTGAACGTGGAGGCCCCCGGCAAGTTCGAGGTCTCCGGCGGCGAGCAGATGCTCAAGTTGCTGTAGCCGGAAAGAGCGCTTTTCCGTTCAGCCCTTCGACGAAAGGATCGCGACGAGGAACACGACGGCGAGGATCGCGAGGACGAGGAACGCCACCTTCCAGGCGGAGAGCGGGCTCTCGCCCGTCACCTCGCCGGTCTGCGCGTTCACCGTGAAGCGGTAGGCCTTGTCGCGGTAGCGGTAGGTCGAGCTCCAGACGGGCAGCAGGATGTGCTTGAACGCGATGTCCGAGCAGCGCGTCGCCACGTCGTGGATGCGCTGGTGGTCGCCGCCGATGTCGCGGCGCACCAGGTCGGCCACGCGTTCGTCGATCTCGCCGCGCGCGACGATGAACGCCGCACGCAGGTCCACGCGGTACGCCACGGCCTGGAACCCGCTCACGAACTCCGGCCGGTACGGTACGAGGCCGTTCAGGTCCCAACGGCCGAGCGCGCCCTGAGTATCGCCGGGAACGGCCGCCGATCCCATCACGAGCACGTCGTCGTGGAAGGCCTCCACGTGGCCCGCGGCCGGCGTCCAGCGCGTGTGCCGCACCTGGCGCGTCTGCGTGACCGACTCGCCCTGCGCGTTGCGCGTCGTGTAGGTCTCGGTCGTGTAGTAATCGTCGCCGCGCTCGCCCCGATAGTCCGACGACGTGCGGCAATCGAAGGTCCAGAACGGGAGGTACGTCCCGGCAAGGCCGGAATCGCTGCGTGCGTAGCGCTTGAGATCGCCGGGCGCGAGCCAGCGCCGGCGCATCCACGCACGGAAGCTTTCCTGCGCCCGCGCGCGGTCGACCTGGAACGGCAGGATCGCCTGCGGCCTCACCAGGCGCTTCGCGTACCCCTTCTCCACGATCGGCGCGCCGCAGAACGCGCAGCGGCCCGCGAAGTTGTCCTGCGGCAGCGTCTGCTCGGCGCCGCAGCCTTCGCAGCGGACGTGCTCCTCCTCGAAGGTCTCCGCCTTTGCCTCGAGCGCGGCGAGCTCGGCCTCGAAGTCGTGCTCGGCGACCGCCGTGTCCCCCTGCCCGGCGATCTCGTTCTCGGCGCCGCAGTGCTCGCACTTGAGGCTGCGCGTTCCCGGCGCGAAGGCGAGCTTCGCCCCGCACGAGCGGCACGGGAACGTGCGAGCCTGCGCGCCCTCCTGCGCGGCCGCCGGCGCCCGCATCGAGGCTATTGCGGGATGGGCGGCGGAAGGTCGGCGAAGAGCGCCGCGAGCTCCTGCACCTCGCCCGCCTTCGCCCATTGGGGCATGCCGTTGCGCCACACGAGCGACTCGCGCGTGAGCTGTCCCGCGGCCGCCTGCTGGCGCAGCGCGCCGAGATCGAAGGGACCGGCCTGCTTGCCGCCCACCGCGACGTGGAACGCGACCGCGCCGGGGACCGGCGGCGGCGCCGAGGCCGCGGCGCCCGCGAGGCTTCCCACCATCTGCGAGCCCATCGCGATGCCCGCGCCGAGCCCCACGCCCGCGCCCGCCGCCCCGCCGGGATTGTTCGCCGCGTCGCGGATCGAGCTCGCCGTCTCGTACTGCGCGTAGGCCTGGAGGTTGCCGACGGCGGCCATGGCGCCGCGCTTGTCGATGGCCTTCTCCACTTCCTCGGGCAGGCCGATGTCCTGCACCTGCACCTCCACCAGCTCGAGGCCCATCGCGCCGAACTCGGGCGCGAGCTTCTCGCGCAGCATCGCGCCGATCTGCGCGACGCGCGCCTCCATCTCGATCACGGGAACGTCGAGCCCGGGCATCAGCTCCTTGATCCGCAGGCCGATCTTGCCGCGCAGGTTGTCCTCGAGCTGGGCGATCGAGAAGCGTCCCTCGGTGCCCACGAGATCCTTCACGATGATGGCGCCGTCCTGCGCGCGCACCGCATACAACCCGAACGCCGTGGCGCGCACCATGCCGAAATCGCGGTCGCGCATCATGGCCGGCCCCGGCGTCCCCCACTTGAGGTCGGTGAACTTGCGCGTCGAGACGAAGTAGACCTCCGCCTTGAAGGGGCTCTCGAAGCCGTACTTCCAGCCCTTGAGCGTGGCGAGGATCGGCAGGTTCTGCGTGATGAGCGTGTAGGTGCCCGGCTTGAACACGTCCGCGAGCTGGCCCTCGTTCACGAAGACCGCCACCTGGCCCTCGCGCACCACGAGCTTGGCACCGTACTTGATCTCGTTCTGGTAGCGTTCGAAGCGGTACGCGAGCGTGTCGCTGGTGTCGTCGAGCCACTCGACGACGTCGACCAGCTCGCCCATCAGCTTGTCCCACAGGGCCATGGCGGCTCCTCTCGAGGGTTCGCGGGAAGGAGCGGGTAAGGTACCCTTGGACGCCTGTGATTTCAACGACGCGCTTCACACATGCCCGCCACCGTCTCCGCGCTGCACATCTACCCGGTCAAGGGCCTGAAGGGCATCGACCTCGCCGAGGCGCGGCTCACCGCGCGCGGGCTCGAGCACGACCGGCGCTACATGGTGGTGGACCGGGGCGGCGAGTTCCTCTCGCAACGCACGCTGCCGGCGATGGCGACGGTCTGGACCGACATCGACGGCCCGCTGCTCACGCTCTCGGCGCCGGACCTCGACCCGGTCTCGCTCCCGCTCGCGCCGCGCTCCGGCGAGACGGTGGCGGTGCGCGTGTGGCGCAGCGACTGCGAGGCGCTCGCGCCCTCCCCCGAGGCCGATGCCTGGCTCTCGGCCTATCTGGGGCTCGAATGCCGAATCGTCTACATGCCCGAATCGACCCGCCGCGAATCGAACCCGGAGTACGCGCCCGCGAGCCTCGTGAGCTTCGCCGACGGCTACGCCTGCCTCGCGACCTCGGAGTCCTCGCTCGCGGACCTCAACGCACGCCTCGTCGCGAAGGGCCAGCGCGCCTTGCCGATGAACCGGTTCCGGCCCAGCATCGTCGTCGAGGGCGCGCCGGCCTACGACGAGGACCGCTGGCAGCGGATCGCGGTGGGCGAGGCGGCGTTCGGCGCGGCCAAGCCGTGCGGGCGCTGCCAGGTGACGACGACGGACCAGGCGACGGGCGAGGTGATGGGGCCCGAGCCGCTCGCGACGCTCGCGAGCTATCGCGAGCATCCGGAATTCGGGATCATGTTCGGGATGAACTGGTTCGTGGTGAGGACGGGCACGATCCGCGTCGGCGATCGCGTCGACGTGCTCGCCTGATCGCGCGACGACAAGGAGCGATGCGAATGACCAGCGGCATGGTGCGAGCGGCGGTGGTGCAGGCTTCCGCCGTCCCCTTCGATGCGGACGCCTGCATCGAGAAGGCGGTGCGCCTCACGGGCGAGGCCGCCGCGAAGGGCGCGAAGGTGGTGGTGTTCCCGGAGGCCTTCGTCCCCGGCTACCCGAAGGGACTCAACTACGGCCTCGTCGTGGGCGCGCGCGATCCGGTCGGCCGCGAGGAGTTCCGCCTCTACCTCGAGGCCGCGATCCCCGTCCCCGGCCCGCACACGCAGCGCCTCGGCGAGGCGGCCGCCGCGCACGGCGTGCACCTGGTGATCGGCGTGATCGAGCGCGACGGCGGCACGTGCTACTGCACCGTGCTTTTCTTCGGACCCGACGGGCGCCTGCTCGGCAAGCACCGCAAGCTCATGCCCACGGCGCTCGAGCGCATGATCTGGGGCTTCGGCGACGGCTCCACGCTCACCGCCGTCGAGAGCCCCTACGGCAACATCGGCGCCGTGATCTGCTGGGAGAACTACATGCCGATGCTGCGCATGGCGATGTACGCGAAGAACGTCGCCCTCTATTGCGCGCCCACCGCCGACGACCGCGACACGTGGATCCCGACGATGCAGCACGTGGCGCTCGAGGGCCGCTGCTTCGTGCTCACCGCGTGCCAGTTCATCCGGCGCAAGGAGTTCCCGCCGTCGGTGCGCATGTCGCTCGGCGATTCGCCCGACGCGGTCATCATGCGCGGCGGCAGCGCCATCGTGAGCCCGCTCGGCAAGGTGCTCGCCGGCCCGGACTTCACCGGCGAGACGATCCTCACCGCCGACCTCGACCTGGGCGAGATCGGCCGCGGGAAGTTCGACTTCGACGTGGCCGGCCACTACGCCCGGCCGGATGTCTTCCAGCTCGTCGTGAACGACGCGCCCGCGCCGGCGGTGGTGAGCAAGGGGAAATAGGGCGGCGAGCGGGGGACGGTCCCGAGCCAGCCGCCACCCGGGAAACGGCTGGCCGCGACGCCAGGCGTCGCGGTGCCCTCACACTCGAAAGCGGTCCGGCGGTCTGCGGAACTCGCCGCCATCCTCCACTTCCCTCGCGTGCGCTCGGGGGCGGCTCAGACGGTCCTCGACCGAAACCCCGTCCCGCTTTCGTTCGCTCGGCCCGTTTCAGGGTGGCGCCTGGCTCGGGACCGTCCCCCGCTCGCTGCGCTACTTCGCTATCGCGTGGATCGCGAGCGCGATCCAGCCCGCGATGAACGCGAGCCCGCCCACGGGCGCGATGGGGCCCGGCGAGCGGCCGGTCATGGCGAGGAACCAGAGCGCGCCGCTGAAGAGCACGATGCCGGCGGCGAAGAGCGCGCCGGCGGCGCCGAGCCATGGGGATGTGCCGCCGCGCGCGACGAGCGCCACGGCGACGAGCGCGAGGCCGTGCACGAGGTGGTAGAGCACCGCGGTCTGCAGCAGGCGCGCGGCATCCGGGTGCGCGGCGCCCTTCGCCGCGTGCGCCGAGAAGGCGCCCGCGGCGACGCCGAGCGCCATCGCGAGGGCGCCGAGCAGGAGGAAGGTCTTCGCCATGGCCCCGCTACGCCTTCGCGTGCGCGCCGCGCTTGAGCAGGAACGAGGCGAGCGCCGGCAGCAGGAAAAGCGCGCCCAGCATGTTCAGGAAGAACATGAACGCGAGCAGGATCCCCATGTCGGCCTGGAACTTGAGCGCCGAGAAGGCCCAGGTGCCCACGCCGATCGTCATGGTGACCGCCGTGAAGACCATCGCCGTGCCGCGCTCCTGCAGCGCCTCGTGGAAGGCCTCGCGCAGGCCGCGGCCCTCGGCGAGGTGCGCCTCGATCCGGTCGTAGAGGTAGATGCCGTAGTCGACGCCCACGCCCACGCCCAGCGCGATCACCGGCAGCGTCGAGATCTTGAGGCCGATGCCGAGCGTGGGCATCAGCGCCTCGCACAGCACCGAGACGATCGCGAGCGGGATGAGGATGCACAGCGTCGCGCGCAGGCTGCGGAAGGTCACCATGCACATCACCAGCAGCGCGCCGAAGATGGCGAAATCCATCTGGAAGCGCGCCTGGTCCACGGCCTCGTTGGTGGCCGCCGCCACGCCCATGTTGCCGGTGGCGAGCTTGAGCTCCAGGTGCGGCGTGGGATGCGACGCGGCGTACTTCTTCACTTCCGCCACCAGCCGCGCGAGCGTCGCGCCCTGCTGGTCCGTGGTGTTGACGAGCACCTGCATGGCGCTGCAATCGGCGTTGAGCAGCCCCGTCGAGGTGTCCACCGGCGTCACGTCCTGCGCCATCACCTGCGCGTTCCTCGGCAGCTCGCGCCACTTGACGTTGCCCTCGTTGAATCCCGCGTTCAGCGCCTTCGCCACGCCGGCGAGCGAGATCACCGATTGCGTGCCGGGCACGTTCTGCATGTACCAGTCGAAGCGCTCGATCGCGTCCATGATCGCGTACTGGGTGCACGCGCCCTGCACGCCGGTGGTCTGCGCCACCACGCCCAGCGTGTTCACCCCGATGCGGAACTTGTCGACGATGAGCGCGTTGTCGCGGTTGTAGCGCGAGTCGGGGCGCAGCTCCGGCACGCCGATGCCGTAGTCGCCCACCCGGAGGTGGCGCGCCTGGACGATGCCCACCGCGAGCACGGCGAGCGCGACGACGACGATCGCCCGCGCGCGCCCCGGCTCGACGCAGCCCGCCGCGGCCCGCCACACGCGCCCGGCGGTCCCTTCCTGGTGCGCCTCGCGGCGCATCGCGCGCGGCGAAAGGCGCAGGTACGAGAGCAGGATCGGCAGCAGCATCTTGTTCGTGAGGATCATCCACCCCACGCCCAGCGACGCGGTGATGCCCAGCTCGCGCACGATGTCGATCGGGATCAGCATGATCACCGCGAAGCCGAGCACGTTGGTGAGGAGCGCCAGGGTGCCGGGGATGAAGAGCTTCGCGAAGGCGCGGCGCGCGGCCCCGAGCGAGTCGGCGCCCGCGATCACCTCGCGCTCCCACGTCTTCGTCATCTGCACCGCGTGGGAGACGCCGATGGAGAAGATGAGGAACGGCACGAGGATCGAGAGCGGATCGATGCCGAAGTGCAGCAGCGGCAGCGTGCCGAGGAGGAAGAGCACCGGCAGCATCGCCACGGCGAGCGCCACCAGCGTGAGCTTCACGTCCTTCACGAACCACAGCATCAGCGCGAGCGTGATGGCGAAGGCGATGCCGAAGAAGAGGATCACGCCGCGCGCGCCCTCGGCGATGTCGCCCACGGCCTTCGCGAAGCCGATGATGTGCACGGTCTGGCCGCCGCCCTCGTACTTCGCGCGCAGCTGCTCGAGCTTCCTCGCGAAGTCGAAGTAGTCCAGGCGCTTGCCCGTCTGCGGATCGATCTCGAGGAGCGCCGCCGTGACGAGCGCGCCCGAGAAGTCGGTCGCGACCGTGCGGCCGACCTCCGCGGACTTGTCCACGTTGCCGCGGACCGTCTTCAGGTCCTCGTCCGTGCCCTGGAAGGTGGCCGGGACGACGTTGCCGCCCGCGAAGCCCTCCTCGATCACCTCGATGAAGCGGGTGTTGGGCGTGAAGAGCGACTTCACCGAGGGGCGATCGACGCCGTTCAGCAGGAACACGTCGTCGGTGAGCGACTTGAGCTTCGCCAGGTACTGCCTGGTGAAGATGTCGCCGTGCTCCTGCATCAACGCGATGGCGATGCGGTTGGCGCTCCCGAACACCTTCTCGTACTCGCGGTACACCTTCATGTACGGGTGCTCGAGCGGGACCATCTTGTTGAATCCCGCGTCGACCGCGAGCCGCGAGGCCGAGAACGCGAAGAACGCGGCGAGGACCGCGAACATCGCGAGCCAGGCGCGGCGGTGCCCGAAGATGAGGCCCGAGACCGCGCCGAGGAATCGCTGCAGCGTCACTGGGCCGCCCCGCCCCGCGCGGCCGTGAGCTTCATCGCGCGCGCGCCGTGGTCGCCCAGCAGCAATGCCGCGCCGTCGGGGCCGGCGAGCGCCGCCGAGAATACGCGCGCGCTCTCCGCGCTCGACGCCAGCGCGAACGTGCGTCCCCCGTCATGGCTCGCGAGCACCGTGCCCGCGTTGCCCACGAGGACGAGCGTCCCGTCGGACAGGCGCGCGCCGCCCATCAGCGTCGCCGTCGAGTCATTCGCCACCGCGTCCCAATGGTCGCCGCCATCCGCGGAACGGAAGATCTTGCCGCGCAGGCCGAAGGCGACCACCGCGCCGTCGGAAGCCACGACGCCGCCGAAGAGCGAGCCCTTGTAGGGCGAGTCGAGCGGCTTCCATTCGCGGCCTTCGTCGCCGGAGGCGAGGAGGGTTCCGGCCTCGCCGAAGATGACGAGCCGGTCCTTCAACTTGACGATCGCGTTGAGGTGGCGATCCCCGGCGATGATCTTGCGCGCGGTCCACGTGGCGCCGCCGTCGGCGGTCTCGTAGTAGGCGCCGTACGCGCCCACGGCGATGCCGCGCCTCGCATCGAGGAAGAGGACGTCGAGGAGCGGCCGCTGCTCCGAAGGCGCGGAGAATTGCGTGGCCCAGGTCTCGCCGCCGTCCGTGGTGGCGAGGATGAGCGCGTCGTGGCCCACCGCCCACCCGTGCGTGGCATCGACGAACGTGACCGCGGTGAGGAGCGGCGCGTCGGGCGACTTCGCGCGGCGCCAGCTCGCGCCCCCGTCGTCGGAGAGCACGATGTAGCCATGGTCGCCCACGCCCACCAGGCGATCGCCGGCGCGAGCCCCGTCGACCAGGAGCAGGCGGTCCAGGGTGGCCGCGCGCAGCGGCCCCGAGGCGGGCAGGACCTGCGCCTCGGAGGGCGCGCGCGCCTCGCCCGCCGGCCCGCAGGCGGCGAGCGAAGCGACCGCGAAGATCAGGAGCAACGAGCGCCCGGCGGCGCCGGCCTTGCCCATGGATGCCGCCGGGGAGGTCCCGCTATCGCGTGCCGAGGTTGCGCAGGGCCTCCGGCGTGTAGTCGGCCGGCGTGCGCTTGAGCGGCTCGTAGACGCGCTTCTCCTCGTTGCGCATGCTCATCGCGATGTAGCGGCCGGACTGCAGGTCGTTGTGCACCTCGATGCCGGCATACCACATCGGGACGTTGTACCAGTTGTAGTTGTGCTGCTCGGCGTAGCGCCAGAGCTGCCCGCGCCCGTCGTAGGCGTCGATCGCGACCACCGCCCAGCTGTCCTCGTCGATGTAGAACGTGCGCCGCGAGTAGATGTGGCTCACGCCGGGCTTGAGCGTGGAATCCACGACCCACACGCGGTGCAGCTCGTAGCGCGCGAGGTCCTGGTTGAGGTGGCCGGGCTTGAGCACCTCGGAGTACTTGTGCGCGGGGCTGTCGAGCTCGTAGGAGTTGTACGGGATGTACATCTCCTTCTTGCCCAGCAGCTTCCAGTTGTAGCGGTCGGTCGCGCCGTTGTACATGCCGAAGTCGTCGTTGGTGCGCAGGCCGTCGGCCGCCGTGCCCGGGTTGTCGTAGGCGACGTTGGGCGCGAGGCGCACGCGGCGCTGGCCCGGGTTGTAGGTCCACGCGGTGCGCGGCTCCTTCACCTGGTTCACCGTCTCGTGCACGAGCAGGATGTAGCCCGCGAGCCGCGCCGGCGCGGTCGTCTCCTGGAGGTAGTTGAGGATGAGGTTCGGCTCGCGCTTCTCCGGCGGGATCGCGCAGTTGCCGTACTGGAAGTCGTACTCGTACTTGAACTTCACCAGCGCATAGTCGCCGCCGCGCGTGACGGAGGCCTGGTCCCAGTCGAGCCCGTAGGTGCCGCCGCGGTAGCGCAGCAGCGTGTTCTGGATGGCCTCGTTGCCGTCCTTCGGGATCGGGAAGGGAACGCCGCCCGTGCAGTTCTCGACGCCGTTGCCGCCGGGAGCGAGCTTCGCCTTCGCCGCGCACTGCTTCGTCTCCTCGTAGTGGCAGGCGGGGAACGCGGCGCTGCGATGCGTGGGGTACACGACCATCTTGTAATCCGCGTACTTGCGCATCATCTCCATCGCGCCCGTCGGAAGATGGTCCTTGTACTGGTCCATGTTCTTCGCGTCGATGGTGAAGAGCGGTTTCTCGCCGGCGTACGGGTTCGGATAATGGCCGCCTTCCTTGTATCCGGCCACGGGCTTCGTGATGCCGCCGTCCCACGCGGGGATCGTGCCCGCGGCGTTGCCGGCCTTCTCGGCGCCCAGCGGCGTGAGGGTGGTTCCCAGCTTGGCGAGATCCGCCGACGACAACTCGGCGGCGGCGGGAAGGGCGAACACGGTGCCGATCGCGAGCGCGGCCCAGGATTTCTTCGAGATCATCTTCTTCCTCCTCTATTCGGTTTGGTCCGGCGCGCTCGTCAGAACGAGTAGCTCACGACGATCGAGTAGAAATCGCGATCCTTGAGCGGGTTGGCGCTCGAGCACCAGCTCGCGGGCTGGCCGGGCGTGACCGCGCTGCCGGGCGGCGGCTGGTCCGTTCCGCAGTAGGTGCGCCCGCCGAAGTAGCTCGTGTACTGCGCGTCCACCACCCATTTGCGCTGGTACTCCCACGAGGCGCCCACGGAGAGCGACTTGGTGTCCTGGTTGAACGTGGGCCCCACGCCGTGCACGTCGTGCGCGAACGCGATGCGCGGCGCGACGTTGCCGTTGAAGAGCAGGTTGCTGTACTCGAGGCGTCCGAGGAGCCGGTAGCCCCACGAGAAGTCGGTGAGGAAGCCCGACGATTGCACCGAGAACGCGCTCGAGACGATGGAGCCGAAGCCGGTCGCGGGCAGGGACACCGCCGGCCCCGCGAACTTCTGGTCGCTCGGCAGGTTGTGGAAGTAGTCCGCGCCGATCTCGCCCACGACGATGAGCTGGTCCGCCCCGCCCACGTGCGGCCACGACTTCGTGCCCGTCACCTGCGCGTGGCTCAGCTTCGCGCGCTGCCAGCCCTGGATGTAGCTGCCGTCGGGCACGAGCGCCGCGGCGGTGGCGCCCGCCGGCGCGCCCGGGATCTGCGTGTAGCCGGTGATCAGGTTCGGCAGCCCGAGGGTGGCCAGGATCACTTCCGGCGCGGAGAGCTGGATCGGCTGGTTCGGGCGGTACGCGTACTCGCCCTGCAGGGCGACGCCGAACGGCCCCGAGGTATTGAAGCTCACGCCGAAGAGCCGGATGTTCTCCGGGTACTCCGCGAAGTAGCGCGCGGTGCCGGTGGCGCAAAGCGCGCGCAGCGCCGCCACGCCGCAGATCGGCTGGATCAGCGGGCCGCCGGTGAGCACCGAGGTCGTCGTGCCCTTGGTGCCGCTCACCATCGGAATGCGGCTGTGGTAGCTCATGAAGTAGAAGCCGAACTCGGTGCTGTTCAGGTCCGGCGCGAAGTAGCGCAGCGCCACGCCGTACTGGCCCGAATCGCTGGGGTTGTGGTCGGCGGCGCGCGGCACCCAGATCGAGGCGGCGGGATCGAACGGGCCGTAGAGCGCGGCGGCCGTAGCGCTGAGCACCGGAATCCCCGGCGGCACCGGGTTGGTCGGCGGCTGGCGATCGTCGCGGCGTCGGCCGAAGGAGACGATCACGCGATCCGAGTCGTCGCTCACCGTGTCGTTGGTGGAGAAGAACGAGCCCTTCGGATCGATGCGGATCTTGTCGAAGTTGGTGAGGTAGAAGCCCTCGATGCTCGCCTGGTTCGTGAGCTCCAGGCTCGACCAGATGCCCGTCGTCGGGATGAACGCTTCCTTGAGCTCCGAGCCCGGGATGCGCAGCAGCGACAGGTCCACGGGGTTGATCGAGTTGATGCCGTTCGGGATGAACGTGCTCTCGCCCCAGCTGATCACCTGGCGGCCGGCGCGCAGGCGCAGGTTCTTGCCGCCCGGCTCGAAGGCCGCGCTCACGAAGCCGTCCAGGCCGATCACGTCCTGGCCGAGGCGGTCGCGGCCGGTGGGCCCGAGCTTGTCGCTGTCGTGCAGGTCGAAGTCGTAGTACGCCATGCCGCGCCCGAAGAAGCCGAAGTTCTTGTACTTGAGCTCCAGGTCGCTGGTCGCCTTGATGAGGTTGGCGAACGGCTTGTTCTTGCCGAAGTTGAGGTCGCCGTTGTCCTCGTTCACCGAGCGCGACGTGCCGCCGTTGGCGATGCCGATGAGCGCGGGGTCGCGGTCCTGGGTGCGAACCGAGATGCCGTAGCTGATCGTGGTGTCGACGCTGGTGCGGATGCCGTTGTCGAAATCG
>DASUXK010000110.1:0-4681 GCA_036377935.1 Usitatibacter sp. | reverse complement strand
CGGGCGCATCGTCGAGATGTGCCGCGCGCTTGCCGCCGAGCGCCGTCCGGTACTCGTGGCCGGGCTCGCGACCGCGTTCGGCTGCGTGATCGAGGGCGCCGTGGACGAGTCGCGCGTGCGCGAGCTCGCGGCGCGCCTGGCGGTGATGGGCGCCGACGAGATCGTGGTCGCCGATACGGTGGGCTACGGCAATCCCGCGGCGGTGCGGCGCGTCTTCTCCGCGCTGGCGCGCGACCTCGGCGGCCTGCCGCTCGCCGCGCACTTCCACGACACCCGCGGGGTGGGGCTCGCCAACGTCGTCGCCGCGCTGGACGCGGGCGTCACGCGCTTCGACGCCTCGATGGGCGGCTTCGGCGGCTGTCCGTACGCGCCCGGCGCGACCGGCAACATCGTGATGGAGGACCTGGTGTTCCTCCTCGAGACCATGGGCTACGACACGGGCGTGGACCTCGCGCGGCTGGTCGACGTGCGCCGCTTCGTCGAGGAAAGCCTTCCCGGAACCGATTTCCACGGCGGCATCGCGCGCGCCGGACTGCCGAAGAACTACGCCCATGCCTGACACCCTCGCCCAGCAGGACACCGTCTCGATGGAGCTCGGCGAGGACCATGCCGAGATCCGCGCGAGCGTGCGCGCCATTTGCGCCTCCTTCCCCTCGTCGTACTGGCGCGAGCTCGAGGACCGCGAGGCCTATCCCGACGCCTTCGTGAAGGCGCTCACCGAGGCGGGCTACCTCGCCGCGCTGATTCCCGAGGAGTACGGCGGCTCGGGCCTGCCGCTTCGCGCCGCGGCCGTGATCCTCGAGGAGATCCACGCGTCGGGCTGCAGCGCCGGGGCCTGCCACGCGCAGATGTACATCATGGGCACGTTGTTGCGCCACGGCAGCGAATCGCAGAAGCACGAGTACCTGCCCAAGATCGCCTCGGGCGCGCTGCGCCTGCAGGCCTTCGGCGTGACCGAGCCCACGACCGGCTCCGACACGACGCAGCTCAAGACCCGCGCCGTGCGCGACGGCGACCACTACGTGGTGACGGGGCAGAAGGTGTGGACCTCGCGCGCCCTGCACACGGACCTGATGCTGCTCCTCGCGCGCACCAAGCCGATCGAGCAGTGCGCGAAGCGCTCCGACGGCCTCTCGGTCTTCCTCATCGACATCCGCGAGGCGCGCGGCGAGGGGCTCGACATCCGGCCGCTGCCGGCGATGATCAACCACAACACCACCGAGGTCTTCTTCGACGGCCTGCGCATCCCCGCCTCGAGCCTCATCGGCGAGGAGAACCGCGGCTTCCGCTACATCCTCGACGGCATGAACGCCGAGCGCATCCTCGTCGCCGCCGAGGCGCTGGGCGACGCGCGCTTCTTCGTGCGCAAGGCCGCGGCGTATGCGGGCGAGCGCAAGGTGTTCGGACGGCCCATCGGGCAGAACCAGGGCGTGCAGTTCCCGATCGCGCGCGCCTACGCCGAGGCCCAGGCGGCGGACCTCATGAACCGCAGCGCGGCGGCGCTCTTCGCCGCGGGGCGCGATTGCGCGGAAGCGGCCAACACCGCGAAGCTCCTCGCATCGGAGGCGGCGTGGCACGCCGCCGAGGCCGCGATGCAGACCCACGGCGGCTTCGGCTACGCGCGCGAGTACGACATCGAGCGCAAGTGGCGCGATACGCGCCTCTTCCAGATCGCGCCGATCTCCACCAACCTCATCCTCTCCTACCTCGGGGAGCATGTGCTCGGCATGCCGCGCTCGTACTGAGGACCCATGGCGAAGCTCTCGTACTCGGAGTTGGGGCACGGGCTTCCCGTCGTGCTCCTGCACGGATTCGCGAACGACCGCTCGCTCTGGCGCGAGCAGGTCCAGGCGCTGGCGAGCCGGCATCGCATCGTCGGGCCCGACCTGCGCGGGTTCGGCCGCTCGCCCGATACCGACGGCGCGCCGGTGTCGATGGACGCCTACGCCGACGACGTGCGGGAGATGCTCGATGCGCTCGGGATCGCGCGCGCGGTGATCGGCGGCATCTCGCTCGGGGGCTACGTCTCGCTCGCGTTCGCGCTGCGGCATCCGGAGCGCGTCGCGGGGCTCGTGCTCGCCAACACGCGCGCGGGACCGGACGACGCGCAGGCCGCCGAGGGGCGGCGCGACTTCGCGCGCGAGATCGCCCGGCGCGGCCCCGAAGCGGTGGTGGAAAGCTACGGCGACAAGCCCTTCCGGCGCGATTGCGAGCGCGCCGTGAAGCAAGCGGTGCGCGACGCGATCCGCGCGCAACCCGTGAACGGGCTCGTCTCCGGCATGCTGGGGATGGCCGCGCGCCCCGATCGCCGGCCCGAGCTCGGAAGCATCCGCGTGCCGACGCTGGTGATCCACGGCACCGAGGACCGCTTCATCCCGGTGGAGGAGGCGCGCGCGATGCACGAGGGCATCGCGGACAGCCGCTACGTGGTGATCGACGGCGCGGGGCACCTTTCCTGCATCGACACGCCCGGCCCGTTCAACGCGGCCCTCGGCGCGTTCCTCGAGCCCATCGCCTGCGCGGAGGGACTGTGAGCGCAAGCCGCCCGGAAGCGCTGCGCGCGCTCCTCGATCGCCTCGCCCGCGAGCCCCTTTCGCCGCGCGCGATGCAGGCGGCGCGCATGGGCATCCTCGATTGCGCCGGGTGCATCGTGGGCGGCGCCGCGACGCCCGCCGCGGAGAATGTGCTCGCGCTCGCGCGCGAGGAGGGCGGCCGCGGCCCGGCCGCGGTGCTCGGCACTTCGGTGCGCCTGCCGCCCGGGCTCGCCGCGCTCGCGAACGGCGCCGCGGGCCATGTGCTCGACTACGACGACATGAGCTCCGTGTACCTCGGCCATCCGAGCGTCGTCCTCGTGCCGGCGATCCTCGCCGTCGCCGCGCTGCGCGGCGCCTCCGGCCGCGATGCGATCGGCGCCTACGTCGCGGGCTTCGAGGTGGCGTCGTGGCTCGGCCGCGAGATGGTGCCGGCGCATTACGACGCGGGATGGCACGCGACGTCCTCGCTCGGCGTGATCGGCGCCGCGGCCTCCGCCGCCACGCTGCTCGGCCTGCATCGCGAGGGCCGGCTCGCGGCGCTCGCGATCGCGGCTTCCGCCGCCGCGGGGCTGCGCGCCAACTTCGGCTCGATGACCAAGTCGCTGCACGCCGGCATGGCGGCGGAGGCGGGCGTGCGCGCCGCGCTCCTCGCGAGCCGCGGCTTCACGGCCAACGCCTCGGTGTTCGACAGCCCCGGCGGGTTCTTCGACGCCTATCGCACCAACGCGCAGCCGAAGCCGGCGCCCGAAGGCGGCGCGCTCGAGATCGAGTCCTCGGGCATCGGCATCAAGCCCTACGCGTGCTGCGGCGCGGGCGTGTCGGTGATCGACGCGGCGCTCGAGGTCCGCTCCGCGGGACCGCTCGACGCGAGCGCCATCGAGTCCGTCGAGTGCACCGTCAGCCCCATGGCGTGCTCGATCATGCCGTACGCGCGCGCGGCCGACGGCCTGCAGGCCAAGTACTGCATCGCCTACTGCGCGGCCGTGGCGCTGCTGGACGGGGCGGGCGGCCTCGCGCAGTTCGAGGACGAGCGCGTGAAGCGCGCGGACGTGCAGGGCCTGGCGGCGCGCATCGCCGTGCGCGCCGATGCGGCGAAGGCGTCGGGCGCGGGACGCTTCGGCGTGACGCTCGTCGTGCGTTCGCGCGGCGGCTCGGTGCGCACCGCGTCGCTCGAGCTGCCGCGCGGGCATCCGCGCCGGCCGCTCGAGGCGCCGGCGCTGGTGGCGAAGTTCGTCGAATGCGCGGGCCCGGCGTTGGGCGAGGCGCGCGCGCGGGAGGCCGCGGCGCGGCTTCAGCGGCTCGAGTCGCTGCCGTCGCTCGCGCCGGCGATCGACCTGCTCACGAAGGAGGAATGCGCATGATGGGATGGCGCGGGCGGATCGGCTTCATGGTCCCGCCGGGCAACCCGACGGTGGAGCCCGAGATGATGGCGCTGGCTCCCCCCGGGGTGTCGCTGCATTTCCACCGCATGGTCGTGCGCGGCGCCACCGGCACGCTCGACGGGCAGGAGGAGCGCAACCGCAGCCAGATCCGCCACCTCGACGAGACCGCCGAAATCCTCGCGATGGTGAAGCCCGGCGTGATGGTGCTCGCGCACACGGCGACCAGCTACACCCTGGGCCGCGAGGGCGAGGCGGAGCTCGTCGAGCGCCTCAGCGCACGCTTCGGCATCCCCGTCATCACCGCGTTCGGAAGCGTCGTCGCGGCCCTCGCGCATCTGCAGGTGAGCCGCGTGGCGCTGGGCGCGCCCTACGGCGAGGACACCACGCGCCAGGGCAAGGCGCACCTCGAGGCGCACGGCTTCGAGGTGGTGAACGTCGCGCGCCTTCCGGGCGTGACCAACATCTACGACGAGACGCCCGAGCGCGCGTATCTCCTGGCGCGCATGGCCGATTCGCGCCAGGCGCAGGCCGTGTTCCTGAGCGGCGTGGGGCTGCCGACCCTTCCGGTGCTCGCCATGCTCGAGCGCGACCTCGGCAAGCCCGCCTTCTCCAGCGCCGCGGCGATGATGTGGAACGCGCTGCGCACGATCGGCGTCGCGGCGCCGATCGCCGGATACGGCTCGCTCCTTTCCGGGGAGCGCGGGGCGCGATGATGCTTTCCGTCTCGCGAATCCCCGCCGGAAACGGCACGGAGCTCCTCGTGCG
>DASUXK010000109.1:0-4002 GCA_036377935.1 Usitatibacter sp. | reverse complement strand
TTCCTCCGCCGCCCTGGCTGCCCATGCCGTAGCTCGACGACTGCGTGCCCGGCGCGCTGCCCGGGTCGCCACGTTGGCTCATCTGGTCCTGGCGCTCGACCTGCGATTTGCGCGCCTGCTGCGGCGAGCCCTCGCCCTGCTGGCCCTGCTGCTTGCCCGATTGGCCCTGCTGGCTCTGCTGCTTGTCCGATTGACCCTGCTGGCTCTGCTGCTTGCCGGATTCGCCCTGCCGGCTCTGCTGGCGGTTGGACTGTCCCTGCTCGCTCTGCTGGCCCGGTTGCGCGGGCTCGCCGACGCTGCGCTGCCCTTGTCCCGGGTTCGAGGCGTTTCCGGAATTGCGATTCGTCATGGTCTCGGCTCCGTGATGGAAGACGCCGCGAATGCGACGCCGAGAGCGATTCGCAACATTCGTGCCGCGGCCGCAATCCCCGGGAGGAGTCGGTGTGCTCCTACGTGCCGAGTGGAGAATTCGCGTCGAACGTCCGGCGGGAGGATCCGTCTGATGCAGGTAGCCGGAGGGACGCGCAGAAGGAGAGTGGTGGAGTGGAAGGGGATCGAACCCTCGACCTTCGCATTGCGAACGCGACGCTCTCCCAGCTGAGCTACCACCCCACGGAGACCGCGATTATAACCCAGCCCACGCCGCTTCCGAACGTCGCCCCGCCGCCCGCGAGCCTCGAGCCGCAGGCCATCGCCGCCGAGCCGGAGGCGGCGCCGAAGCGCAAGCCGCGCCTGCGCGCGACGAGCGCCACGAACATCATCGCGGCCGTCGCCTTCGTCTTCCTGCTCAACTGGGGCGCCGAGTTCTTCATCCCGCTCTGCCTCGCGGTGCTGATCTCCTACGCCCTGTCGCCGCTCGTCGACATGTTCACGCGCTTCGTGCGCTATCGGGCGATCGCGGCCGGGATCGTGGTGCTCGGGCTCGTCGGCCTCTTCGGCCTCGGCGCGTGGTCGTGGAGCGACGACATCCAGGCGATCTGGCAGAAGGTCCCCGTCGCCGCGAAGACGGTCTCGCGCACCGTGCGGGAATTCGCGCGCAAGCCCGCGGGACCGATCACCGAGGTGAAGAAGGCCGCCGCGGACATCGAATCCGTGGCGCAGACCGGCAAGCCCGCCGCCGCCAATCCGCCGCCGCAGCGCACCGAGGGCCCCTCGCAGATCTCCGTCTGGCAGCTCTTGTGGACGGGGTGGAAGGGCATGATGGTGGCCGTCACGCAGGTGACCGTCGTGCTCTTCCTCGTGTTCTTCATGCTCGCCTCGGGCAGCCTCTTCAAGAAGAAGCTCGTGCGGCTCTCGGGCGAGCGGCTCACCCAGCGCAAGTTCACGGTGCAGGTGATCGACGAGATCGATGCGCAGATCCGCCGCTACCTCTGGGTGATGCTCATCGCCAACACGCTCGTGGGCCTGGGCACCTGGTCGGTATTCGCGTTCGCGGGGCTCGAATACGCGGGCCTGTGGGGCCTCGTCGCCGCGATCCTGCACACGATCCCGTATTTCGGCCCCGCGCTCATCGCGATCGGCAGCTTCGTGGTGGCGCTGGTGCAGTTCGGCGACTGGCGCCAGGCGCTCATCGTCGGCGGGTCGTCGGTGCTCGTCGCCGCGATCGTGGGACAGCTCTTCGCGACGTGGCTCGCGAGCCGCCAGACGCGCATGAACACGACCGCGTCGTTCATCGGCCTGCTCTTCTTCGGCTGGATCTGGGGCCTGTGGGGGTTGCTGCTCGGCATTCCGATCCTCGCGATCGTGAAGACCGTGTGCGACCACAACGAGGACTGGAAGCCCGTCGCGGAGCTCCTAGGCCGTTAGGACCAGCAACGCCCTTCGCGTTGCGAGGTCACTCTCCTACGGGGCGCGTGCATCGCGAGCCGCAACGCGATGCGGGGCGTCCCGATTCCCCAAGGAGAGAAACGCATGAACCGCAAACTGATTTTCGGCCTCGCCGCCCTCGGGCTCGCGGCCTCCGCCCCCACCGCCTTCGCCCAGGAGGCCTACCACGCGCCGTGGCGCGGCGATTTCTGGGGCACGCTCGGCGTGAGCGCCGGCGAATCGAAGTTCGACAACGAATGCGATCGCTTCAACGTGTTCAACTGCGATCATCGCGACACCGCGTGGGCGGTCCGCGCGGGAGGCAAGTTCAACCGCATCCTCGGCCTCGAGCTCGGCTACACCGACTTCGGGAAGGTGCGGGCCGCCGGCGGCGACACCAACGCATGGGCCGCGAACGTGAGCCTCACCGCGGGCGTGCCGATCGGCGACCGCTTCGACATCTTCGGCAAGGGCGGCGCCATCTACGGGCGCACCGACGTCTCCGCCGATCCCACGACGCTCTTCGATACCGGCCACAAGTCGGGCTGGGGCACGACGTGGGGCGTGGGCGCGACGTTCGCCATCACGCCGAACTGGCAGATCCGCGCGGACTGGGACCGCTATCGCCTCGACTTCGTGGGCGGCCGGCAGAACGTCGACATGGCGTCGGCGGGCGTGCAGTTCCGCTTCTGACCTCGACGAACCGGGAGGAGACATGGCCACCATCATCGCGGGCGGATTCGACGTGGTGACGCAAGCGGATGCCGCCGTGGAGCGCCTGCGCCAGGCGGGCGTGCGCACCGAAGACCTCTGCACCTTCCGCGTGAACCCGGCGGGCGAGCACCAGGCCCTGCCCGGCGGCGGGGACCATGCCGCCTCCCCCGGCGCGAAGGATGCCGGCAAGGGCGCGGGGGCCGGCGCGGCGATCGGCGCCGCGGCCGGTCTCGCGGCCGGCGCCGCGGCGACGCCGTTCATGGGTCCCGCGGGGCTCGCCGCCGGCATCGCCGCGGGCGCTTACGCGGGCTCGCTCACGGGGGCGCTCAAGAAGATGGACAAGGAGCCGCAGCCGGGCCAGGACACGGTGCGTCCCGCCGAAACGCTCATCGCCGTCAATGTCGATTCCGGCAATCCCTCGGCGGACGACGTGGTGCGCCTCTTCGAGGAATGCAACGCGCGCCAGGTCGAGCGCACCGAGGGCCGCTGGGAGAACGGCGAGTGGGCCGACTTCGATCCCACGACGCCGCCGCGGCTGGTCGGCGGCCGCGACGCGCGCGAATCCCGCGGCGCCCCGCCTCCGCCCCGCTGATCGGAAACCGGGGACAGGCCCCATCGATCGATGCGCGATAATCGGGTCCCGTTCGAGGACGCGAGAGATCGCGCTACGAAAAATGTGGTCTGTCCCCGGTTTTCGCTTTCTTCGTCTTTTCCTTTTCGCGGTCGTTGCCGTCGCCGTCGCGTGGCCCGCGGCGGCGCAGAAAGCGCGCGTCGAGGCGCTCCTGCGCGAGCGGCCGCAGGATCCGGCGCTCTGGTTCTATCTCGCGCGCTACGACGCGCTGGCGGGCGACGCGAAGGCATGCGCCGCCGATCTCGCCGAGGTCGATCGCTTCGGCGATGGATTCCTTCCCTCGCGCGGGACCGGCTTCGCGAAGGTCTGGGACGATCCCGCGTTCCGTGAGGCGCTCTCGCGGCTCGAGTCGCGACTGCCGCGCCTCGACTACGCGCCCACCGCGTTCGAGCTCGACGACCGCGGACTGATTCCCGAAGGCATCGCCTACGACGCGCCGTCGAACGTGTTCTTCGTCGGAAGCATGGCCGAGCACAAGATCGTGCGCGTCGACGCCGCGCGCGAAGTGACCGATTTCGCGGGCGGCGGCGCGGCGGGCCTCGATGCCGTGCTCGGGCTCGCCGCCGATTCCCCGCGCCGCCACCTCTTCGCGGTGAGCACGTCCTTCGTCTCGGAGCCCGCGAAGAAGCCGTACCGCAACGCCGTCGTCGAGTTCGACCTGGTCACCGGCGCGCTGCTCCACCGCTTCGACATCCCGCAGGCCACGCAGCTGAACGATGTCGCCGTCGCGCCCGGCGGCCGCGTGTACGCGAGCGATTCGCAGACCGGCGCGATCTACGAGGTGGCGGAGAAGGCCGCGCCGCGCGTCGTGGTCGCCGCGGGACGGCTGCACGGCGCCAACGGCCTCGCCG
>DASUXK010000108.1:0-2410 GCA_036377935.1 Usitatibacter sp. | reverse complement strand
GACACGCATGAACCCGGATAGGCGAGCCGAGGATCGCGCAGCGTTTAGCGATCGCGAACCGTCCGTGTCCATCCGGGGTTTCAACGGTTTTCTCCGGTGTCTTGCGCCAGCGCCCTTCGGATCCACCCGCGCCATTCGTCGAGCAGCGAGGCGCTGCGCGCGGCGATGACGGAGCGCGACCAGGGCGGCGCGGCCCAGAAGTCGTCCTCCTCCACCGTGCAGAAGCACCCGCGCGCCTCCTCGAGCACCAGCGCGCCCGCCGCGTAGTCCCACATCTTCTGTCCGCCGTGGAGCATCACGTCCACGCGCGCCGCGGCGAGGTGGCACCACGAGAGCGCCGAGGAGCCGCTCACCAGCCGCTTCGCGTAGGGCGGATGGCGCTTGAGCGTCCCGCGCAGGCGCGCGAGCTCGCGCCGCAGGCTCACCTCCGCCACCGCGCGCTCGAGGGGCGGCGCCCGGCCGGGCAGCTCGAGCGGGCGATGGTCGAGCCACGCTCCCGCGCCGCGCACCGCGAAGTACGCCTCGTCGGCGATCGGGTCGTACACGATGCCGAAGACGCTGCGCGCTCGTTCCATGAGCGCCACCGAGATCGCGAAGTAGGGAATGCCGGCGCTGAAGTTGCGCGTGCCGTCGATGGGATCGACGCACCAGAAGCGCGACGCGGTCTCGTATACCGCGCGCTGGGCCTCGGGCTTCATCTCCTCGGCGAGCACCGGCACGTCGTCGAGCGCGGCCAGGCGGCGCGCGAGCGCCTCCTGCGCCGCGAAGTCCGCCTCGGTGACGATGCTGCCGTCGTCCTTCCAGCGGGGTTGCGCAGCACCGGCGGAACCGGAAACGACGCCGCGGTAGCGCGGCAGGACCTCCTCGGCCGCCACGCGCCGCACGGCGTCGATGGCGCGCGCGGCGAAGCGAACGGTGACGTCCACGACCCTATGCTAGCATCGGCGAATCCCCATGCCGTGTCCCCGCATCCACTGCGACGTCCGCCTCGGACCCGGGGCCCAGTTCGCGCTGGCGCCGGAAGCGGCGCAGCACGTCTCGAAGGCGCTGCGGCTCAAGGCGGGCGACGCGCTCACCGTCTTCGACGGCCGCGGCGGCGAGTACGAGGCCGTGATCCAGCGCGTCGACCGCGACCGCGTGGAAGTGAAGGTGGGCGCGGGCCGCGACGTCGAGCGCGAGAGCGCGCTCGCCATCGGCCTCGTGCAGGGGCTTCCCGAGGCGGACAAGATGGACTGGGTGATCCAGAAGGCGGTCGAGCTGGGCGTCGCGTGGGTCCAGCCGCTCGTCTGCGAGCGCAGCGTCGTGCGCCTTTCGGGCGAGCGCGCGGCGCGCCGCGAGGCGCATTGGCGCCGCGTGGCGGTCGCCGCCTGCGAGCAGAGCGGCCGCAACCGCATCCCCGAGGTGCGCCCGACGCTCGGCTTCCAGAGCTGGATCGCGGCACCTTCCGAGATGCCGCGGTGGATGCTGCAGCCGGACGCGCATCCCCTCACCGCGCATGCGCCGCCCGCCGCTCCCTTCGAGCTGCTCGTGGGGCCCGAGGGCGGCCTTTCGGAGCGCGAGCGCGAGCTCGCCCTCTCGCGCGGCTGCGAGCCGCTCTCGCTCGGCCCGCGCATCCTGCGCACGGAAACCGCGCCCGTCGCCGCGCTCGCCGCGATCCACGCCCTCTGGGGCGATCTCCGCCCGCCGTCGCCCCTCGATGCCGCCTGACTCGCCGCGGCGGCCTCCCCCGCCCTAGAATTCGCGCCCATGGCCAAGAATCCGACCCCCAAGACCGAAGCGTTCGTGAAGTGGTTCCGCGCCGCCACGCCCTACATCCATCGCTGGGGCGGGGCGACCTTCGTGATCGCGTTCGGCGGCGAGGTGCTCGCCGACGGCGAGTTCCAGCAGCTCACGCACGACATCAACGTGCTCGTGAGCCTGGAGGTGCGCGTGGTGCTCGTGCACGGCTCGCGCCCGCAGATCGAGGAGCAGATGCGCCAGCACGGCGTGACGCCGCGCTACGAGGCGAACCGGCGCGTGACCGACGACCGCGCGCTCGCCTGCGTGAAGGAGGCGAACGGCATCGTGCGCGTGGAGATGGAGGCGCTGCTGTCGATGGAGCTCGCCAACAGCCCGATGTGGGGCGCCGACATCCGCGTCTCGTCGGGCAACTTCGTGACCGCGAAGCCGGTGGGCGTGGTGGGCGGCGTGGACTTCCAGCACACCGGCGAGGTGCGCAAGATCGACGCCGACGGCATCCGTCGGCGCCTCGACGACCACGAGGTGGTGCTGATCTCGCCCATCGGCTTCTCGCCGACCGGCGACGTATTCAACTGCACCCTCGAGGACGTGGCGACCGAGGCGGCGATCGCGCTCGGCGCCGACAAGCTGATCTTCCTGGTCGAAAAGGCCGGAGCGCTCGATGCCAGGG
>DASUXK010000107.1:0-3401 GCA_036377935.1 Usitatibacter sp. | reverse complement strand
CGCGCTACGAGACGCTCGTCGCCGAGCGCGGCGTCGCGGCGGTGCGCGCGCAGTGGAACGAGGAAGAGAGCGCCATCGCCGAGGAGTTCATCACCCACGCGCTCGCCATCCGCGCCGAGCGTGAACGGGCGGCCACCGAAGGCCGCGCGCCGCGCATCCTCGAGCTCCTGCAGTCGTGGGGCGGCTCCACCATCGCCTACCGCAAGCGCCTCATCGACAGCCCCTCGTACACGCTGAACCACGAGGAAGTGGAGAAGGCGCTCGAGGAAGGCATCCGCTTCGCCGAGAACCTCACGCCGCTGCGCGTGGAGGTGGATGGGTACGGCCATGCGCGAGCGCTCGTCGTCCGCGCCGAGATCGAGGAGTCGGGCGAGAAGAACGTGCGCGAGGTGGAGCTGCCCGCGCGCACCCTCCTCATCGCCGCGGGCACGCAACCCAACACGGTGCTCGCCCGCGAGGACCCGACGCATTTCGTGCTGGACGGGCGCTACTTCCAGGCGGTCGACGAGAACGGTGAGCCCGTCTCGCCGCAGCGCACGCCCAAGCCCGAGGAGCCGCGCGTGCTCCTCTCGCGCGAGGGCGACGGCCGCTTCGTGAGCTTCTTCGGCGACCTGCATCCGTCCTTCTACGGCAACGTGGTGAAGGCGATGGCCTCGGCCAAGCAGGGCTTCCGCGTCGTGAGCCACGTGCTCCAGGCGCGCCCGTCGCGCCCGCCGGAGGAGAGCCGGCGCTTCGTCGCGGCGCTCAACGGCGAGCTGCGCGCGACCGTGCACCGCGTCGAGCGCCTCACGCCGACCATCGTGGAGGTGGTGATCCGCGCGCCGCTCGCCGCGCGCCAGTTCCAGCCCGGCCAGTTCTATCGCCTGCAGAACTTCGATTCGCTCGCGGCGCACCCCGAGGGCACCGCGCTCGCGATGGAAGGCGTGGCCCTCACCGGCGCCTGGGTCGACCGCGAGCAGGGGCTCGTCTCCACGATCGTGCTGGAGATGGGCGGCTCGAGCGACCTGTGCGCGTTGCTGAAGCCGGGCGAGCCCGTGGTGCTCATGGGGCCCACCGGCACGGCGACGGAAACGCCGGGCGACGAGACGGTGGTCCTCGTGGGCGGCGGGCTCGGCAACGCCGTGCTCTTCTCCATCGGCGCCGCGCTGCGCGCCGCCGGCTCGCGCGTGCTGTACTTCGCGGGCTACAAGAAGCTCGGGGACCGCTACAAGGTCGCGGAGATCGAGGCCGCGGCGGACGAGGTCGTGTGGTGCTGCGACGAGGCGCCCGGCTTCCAGCCCTCGCGGCCGCAGGACAAGGCGTTCGTCGGCAACATCGTGGAAGCGATGGCGGCGCACGCGAGCGGCGCGCTGGGCGCGGCCACGGTCACCATGCCGCAGGCCGATCGGCTCGTCGCGATCGGCTCCGACGGGATGATGGCGGCGGTGGCGCGCGCGCGGCACACGGTGCTCGCGCCCCACCTGCGCAAGGCGCACGTCGCGATCGGCTCGATCAACTCGCCGATGCAATGCATGATGAAGGAGATCTGCGCGCAGTGCCTGCAGCCGCACGTGGATCCCGCGACCGGCAAGACGACCTACGTCTTTTCCTGCTTCAACCAGGACCAGCGCCTGGATGCCGTGGATTTCCCGGGATTGCGCGCGCGGCTCGGGCAGAACTCGCTGCAGGAGAAGCTCACGGCGCAGTGGGTGGATCGCGCGCTGCGCCACGAGGGCGCGCGCTAGACGCTAGTCCTGGTAGATCCCGAGGAGGGAGAGGCCGACCGCGAGCGCGGCCTTGCGGCCGCGCAGCTCCATCTTGAGGGTGCTCACCTCGCGCACCAGCTCGGGGGGCGCATCCACCACCTGGCGCAGGTTCTCCTCGCTGTCGTGCAGCGTCTCCTGGATGCGCTCGATCCGGCGCATGTGCGCCTCGACTTCCCGCTCGAGAGCCCTGCGCTCCTTGTCGTCCATGGTCCGGCCGCGTGTTGTTCTCGTGATGCGACGATTTTCGCGCGGGGTCCGGCGGGGGTCTGTGGACTGGCGCACATTTCGCGCGATCGCCGTCGCGCCGCAGGTTTTGCTTGTGATTCGCGCGGCGCGGCCGGCTACAAACGCAATATCGCGCGGGGCCGCAAAGGCGATGAACGAAGGCCCGATTTCATCGGGCGAATCGGGGGGCCACGGGAAATTCCGCCGATGTTTTTTGATCCAACCCGGGTAGGGACCGCCGCGCTCGGGCATCATTGGGCGATCCGGCATCCCGCCGTCCGACGAAAGGAAGCACTGAATGGCAAAGCCGAACTACGCGTTCGCGAAGAGGCAGAGGGAGCTCGCCAAGAAGGCGAAGAAGGAAGCGAAGCGCCAGGAGCGCGCCGCGCGCCACGAGCCGCAGGGCGAAACGGAGCCGCCCGCGGATCCGCCTCCCGCCGAGGGCGCGGACAAGTAGCGAGCCGTTCATGGTGCCATGACCCGGGCAAGTCGAGGCCTCGCCGCCATCGAGGCCGGGATGTCCCGGGAGGCGCCAAGCATCCAGGCCGCTTGATTGGAGGCGCCATGGGAAGGACGATCGTGAAGCAGGCCGCGGCGGCGCTCGCCGCGCTCGTCGTCGTGGCCGCGTGCGCGACGGCGCCGCCGGCGAGGAGCGACCCGGTCTTCGCGCAGGTCGAGCGCGGCATGACGGCCGACCAGGTGCGCGAGCGCCTCGGCCCGCCCGACGAGACGATGCGGTTCGATGCGACGCGCACCACCTCGTGGTCGTACTTCTACTACGACACCTGGGGCTTCTACTCCGAGGAGTCGATCACCTTCGACCAGGCCGGGCGCGTGGTGGACAAATTCTCCAAGCGCGTGGGCTACGGCGGCGGCTCGGGCGCCGGAGGCCGCGACTAGCCCCGGGCGGCACGGGCTTCGCTACAATGGGGCCTTGCTCAACCCGCATGAAAGGAGGTGATCCGTGAGATCTCAAACCCGTCATTACGCCATTGCAGCCGGGGTGGTTCTCGCTGCGGTCACTACGGTGGTCTACGCGGCTTGCCCCCTCTGCCTGTAACGGCAAGGGTTTGCGAAAAGGCCGGCTCCCTGGAGCCGGCCTTTTCATTTGCGCCGCCGGCTACCCGCCCAGGAAGAGGCGTCCCACGTCGGGGTCGCCCAGAAGCTCGCGTCCGGTGCCCGCGAGGGCCGTCTGCCCCGAGACGAGCACATAGCCGATGTCGGCGAACTCCAGGCCCTTCTTCGCGTTCTGCTCCACCATCACGATGGTCTTTCCCTCGTCGCGCTGCAGCCGCCCGAGGATCTCGAACACCATGTCGATGTAGCGGGGCTCGAGCCCGATCGAGGGCTCGTCCACCAGCAGCACGTCCGGCTCCATGACCAGCGCGCGCGAGATCTCGAGCAGGCGCCGCTCGCCGCCGGAGAGCACGC
>DASUXK010000106.1:0-4737 GCA_036377935.1 Usitatibacter sp. | reverse complement strand
GACGCGCGCGTAGACGCCCGCGGCGCAATAGGGATCCTCGGCCGCCCACGCGATCGCCGCCTCGCGGCTCGCGAATTCCGCCACGACGAGCGAGCCGGAGAAGCCCACGGGGCCCGGATCCTCGGCATCGATCGCGGGATGCGGCCCGGCGAGCACGAGACGGCCTTCGTTGCGCAACGCCTCCAGGCGCGCGAGGTGCGCGGCGCGCGCCTCGCGGCGGCGCGCGAGGCTGCCGGGGACGTCCTCGGAAAGGATCGCGTAGAGCATTCAGGCCTTCGGCGGGGGGCGCGTCGCGGCGGCCGCCTTGCCGTCGTCATCGGGCAGGTAGCGCGAGATCCAGAGGGACTGGGCGATCACGAACGCGACGATGAGGGCGAGGCTGCCGAACACCTTGAAGTTCACCCAGAACGCCGTCGGGAAGTTGAACGCGACGTAGAGGTTCAGCACGCCCGCGAGGAGGAAGAACACGCCCCACGCCACGCACAGCCGCGTCCAGACCGCCCGCGGCAGCTCGATGTCCGCGCCCATGATCGATTTCGCGAGGTTGCGGCCGAACGCGAGGCTCAGCAGGAACGCCGCCCCGCCCGCCCAGTAGAGCACCGTCGGCTTCCACTTGATGAACGTCTCGTCGTGCAGCAGGAGCGTGGCGCCCCCGAACACCACGATGATCGCGAGGCTCGTCCACTGCATCCCGGCGACCTTCTTCCCGCGCGCGAGGAGCCACACGATCTGCACCACCGTCGCCGCGATGGCGACCGCCGTGGCGACGAAGATTCCCGCGACCTTGAAGGCGGCGAAGAAGAGGATGAGGGGAAGGAAATCGAAGAGGAATTTCACGAAGCCTGCTGCGGGGGCAAGTAACCGGTAATTATGACACGCAACCCGGCGGCCGCGACGTCCAGCGGGCGTGGCGCTCCGAGATGCGCTCGCGCACCGCCGGCGCCACGCCCGGCGCGAGCGCCAGGGCGAGCGCCTCGCCGTAGAAGCTCGCGCGTTCGTCGGGCAGCGCGGCGTCGAGCGCGTCGAACGCGGCGTCGATCATCGCGGGCTCCTCGCTGCGGATCGCGGTGATCGCGAGGTTCGCATGCAGGATGCGCCATGCGCGCTCCGGGTTCGAGCGTTCGAGGTCGGCGCCGAGCCGGACGCGAACGTTATCGGCCAGGGCTTGCATGAGGCTGAAGGCGGCGGCGAGCTCGGATTTCGTCCGCGCGGCGTTCGAGCGTTCCGCGAGCGCGTTCACCGCGGGCTCGGGAACGGTGATCTCGATCTCGTGCCGAATCGCCCAGAGCGCCGCGGCGATCACGAGCTCGGCATCGCCCAGCCGCGCGAGCGGGCCCATCACGGAAGCGACCAGGTCCTCGGTGCCCTCCAACGGCAAGGGGCCGGCGCCCGCGTACTGGCGGTCGAGGTTCTCGAGGATCGCGAGGGCGCGCCGAAGCTGCGCCGCCTCGTCCGGGGAAAGGGCGCCCGAGGAGGCCGCGAGCGCGTCGAAGCGCTGCAGCATCTGGCGGGAGAGGGCTTCGCCCGCGTCGCGGGGGTGCAGGTGGATGGGCTGCGGGGTCATGGCGGTAAGAGCCTCATTTTGATATAATTTTGCCTTGTTTCTCGCGGGCTTCCCTTGGAAAATTTCGACCTGCACAACCATTCGACCGCGTCGGATGGCCTGCTGTCGCCCACCCAGCTGATCGAGCTCGCCGCCCGCACCGGCGTCGAATCGATCGCGCTCACGGACCACGACACGACCGCCGGCCTCGAGGAGGCCGAAGCGGCCGCGCGCGCCGCGGGCCTCGAGTTCGTCCCCGGCGTCGAGATCTCCGTGAGCTGGGGCAGCACCACCCTGCACGTCGTCGGATTGCGCGTGGATCCGCACGCAGCGGCGCTGCGCGAGGGGCTCGGCTCGATCCGCGACGGGCGCTTCGGGCGCGCGCAGCGCATCGCCGCGGCGCTCGAGGGGCTCGGCATCCCGGGCGCGCTCGAAGGGGCGCTCGAGCTCGCCGGGAACGAGGCGAAGCTCAGCCGAGCGCATTTCGCCCGCTTCCTGGTGCGCGCGGGCCGGGTGCGCGATTCGCAGGCGGCCTTCGACAAGTACCTCGCCCAGGGAAAACCGGCCTATGTTGCGCATCGCTGGGCAACGCTCGAAAATGCGGTTTCGTGGATCCGCGCCGCCGGCGGCATCGCGGTGCTGGCGCATCCGGGGCGTTACGACCTCAAGCCCATGATGCGCCACGAGATGCTGCGGGAGTTCCGCGCCTACGGCGGCGAAGCGATCGAGGTGGTGACGGGGAGCCATCGCCCCGAGGAGTACGCGACGTGGCAGCGCGTGGCGCTGGAGCACGGTTTCCTCGCCTCGCGCGGCGCCGATTACCACGGGCCGGGGGAAAGCGCATGCGAGCCGGGCACGCTGCCCGCGCTGAATGCGGCGTTGAGGCCCGTGTGGTCCCAGTGGGCGCACTAGAAGCCGCCCGGTAAACCCGCCGCGGGCGTGGGCGCCCGGCGGCCGTACAGCAAGAAGAAGGCAGTGATCCGCGGCTTCCCGCGTGGGGGCCGCTCCAGGCAAATGGCGCAATATTTCTCGGTGCATCCGGAAAATCCGCAGCCCCGGCTCATCCGGCAGGCGGTGGACATCATCCGCAAGGGCGGCGTGGTCGCGTACCCGACCGACTCCTGCTACGCGCTCGGCTGCCAAATCGGCGACAAGGCGGCGATGGAGCGCATCCGCCGCATCCGCGACGTGGACGAGCGCCACCACCTCACGCTCGTGTGCCGCGATCTTTCCGAGGTGGGCCAGTTCGCGAAGGTGGACAACCTGCAGTTCCGCCTGATCCGCGCCAACACGCCGGGGCACTACACGTTCATCCTGCGCGCCACGCGCGACGTGCCGCGGCGCCTGCTCCATCCGCGCCACACGATCGGCGTGCGCATCCCCGATCATCCCGTCGTGCGCGCGCTGCTCGACGTGCTGCGCGAGCCGCTGCTTTCCGCGACGCTGATCCTGCCCGACCACGGCGTGGCGCTGAACGACGCCGAGGAGATCCGCCGCCACCTCGAGCACCAGGTGGACCTCGTGATCGACGCGGGGACCTGCGACGGGCAGGTGACCACGGTGATCGACCTCTCGGGCGAGGCGCCCGTGCTCCTGCGCGAAGGCAGGGGCGACGTCCGGCCGTTCGGGATCGTGAAGGAAGCGCTGCACTGATGGACCCCTACAACTTCCTCGTCACCGTCCTCGTGTACGCGATCCCCGTGATCTTCGCGATCACGCTGCACGAGGCCGCGCACGGGTACGTGGCGCGCCACTTCGGCGACACCACCGCGTACATGCTCGGGCGCGTGAGCCTGAACCCCATGAAGCACATCGATCCGCTCGGCACCGTGCTCCTGCCGCTCGTGACGCTGCTGCTCTCCGGGTTCATGTTCGGCTGGGCCAAGCCCGTGCCGGTGAACTTCAACAACCTGCGCGATCCCAAGCGCGACATGCTGTGGGTGGCCGCCGCGGGGCCCGGCTCGAACGTCGCGCAGATGATCGTGTGGGCCGTCGTCGCCCGCGTGCTCACGACGCTGCCGGCATCGCAGGTGGGCGCCTTCTGGATGGCGGTGGCGGAGGCCGGCATCACGGTGAACGTCGCCTTCGCGATCCTCAACCTCTTCCCGCTGCTGCCGCTGGACGGCGGGCGCATCGTGATGAGCCTGCTCCCGAACAAGCTCTCCTACGAGTACTCGCGCCTCGAGCCGTACGGCATGGTGATCCTCATCGTGCTGATCCTCACCGGGGCGCTGGGCTACCTCCTCACGCCCTTGATGTCCGTGACGCTCACCCGCATCTACGCCCTCGCCGGCCTCGGCTGACCCACAACGACAACATGTTCCAGGACCGCGTACTTTCCGGCATGCGCCCCACGGGGGCGATGCACCTCGGCCACTACCACGGCGCCCTCAAGAACTGGGTGAAGCTGCAGAACGAGTACCCGTGCCTCTTCTTCGCGGCCGACTGGCATGCGCTCACCACGCACTACGAGGATCCCTCCGTCATCGAGCAGACGGTGTGGGACATGTTCGTCGACTGGCTCGCGTGCGGGATCGATCCCACCAAGGCGACGCTCTTCATCCAGTCGCGCGTGCCGCAGCATGCGGAGCTCACGCTGCTGCTCTCGTTCTTCGTGCCGCTCGCATGGCTCGAGCGCGTGCCCACGTACAAGGATCTCGTCGAGCGCCACGCCGAGCACGGCCGCGACGTCCTCACCTACGGCTTCCTCGGCTACCCGCTCATGCAGGCCGCGGACATCATGATCTACCGCGCGAACAAGGTGCCGGTGGGCGAGGACCAGGTGTCGCACATCGAGCTCACGCGCGAGATCGCGCGGCGCTTCAACCACCTCTTCGGCCGCGAGAAGGGCTTCGAGGAGAAGGCCGAGGCGGCCATCAAGAAGCTGGGTGCGAGGAAGGCCAAGCTCTACCGCACGCTGCGTTCCCGATTCCAGGAGCAGGGCGACGAGGCGGCGCTGGGCGAGGCGCAGGCGCTGGTGGCGGAAGTGCAGAACCTGTCGCTCGGCGACAAGGAGCGGCTGCACGGCTACCTCGAAGGCGGCGGGCGCATGATCCTCGCGGAGGCCGAGTCGCTCCTCACCGAGACGCCCAAGCTCGTGGGCCTCGACGGCCAGAAGATGTCCAAGAGCTACGACAACGCCATCATGCTGCGCGAGCCCCCCGAGTCGGTCACGCAGAAGATCCGCAGGATGC
>DASUXK010000105.1:0-15508 GCA_036377935.1 Usitatibacter sp. | reverse complement strand
CGGAGATGAACTTCGCTTCGACCACGTTCATCCCGGCGCTCGGCGCGATCGTTCGGCTTTAGGCCGCTGTCGCCGGGCGCATGCCGACGACGAGGTACGTCTGCATCCGTCCCTTGCCCTTGATCTCGACCTCGTGGGGCTCGTCGAAGCGGAAGCGGTTGTAGAGCCGGCGGTAGGTGGTGAGGTCGACCTGGATCGCGCCCGAGTAGGCGTCGGCGGCCATGCGGAAGGCGACGTTCACCGTGTCGCCCCACATGTCGTAGATGAACTTCTTCTTGCCGATCACGCCGGCCACGACCGGGCCGGTGCCGATGCCGATGCGGATCTCGACCTTCGCGCCCGTGCGCCGCCGGTATTCCTCGATCTTCACCTGCATGTCGAGGGCGAGGTGCGCCACCGCGTCGGCGTAGTGGATCTGCGCGCCGGACTCGAGCCCGGCGGCCGCCATGTACGCGTCGCCGATGGTCTTGATCTTCTCGACGCGGTAGCGGTCGGCGAGGTCGTCGAAGACCGAGAACACGTCGTTCAGGATCTTCACCGTCTCCACCGGCGAGAGCTCCTCGGTCATGCGCGTGAAGCCCACGATGTCGGCGACGAGCACGGTGACGTCCGCGTGGCCCTGCGCGATGTTCACCTCGTTGCGCTTGAGGCGCTCGGCGATCGCCGGGGGCAGCACGTTCAGCAGCAGCCGCTCGCTGCGGTCGCGCTCGACGCGGATCTCCTCGTGCTGCGCGTCCACCTGCGCGCGCAGCTTCTGCTTCTCGTTGGCGAAGTACCAGAGGAGCGAGTA
The DNA here is from genome assembly GCA_036377935.1 of Usitatibacter sp. Taxonomy (GTDB): domain Bacteria; phylum Pseudomonadota; class Gammaproteobacteria; order Burkholderiales; family Usitatibacteraceae; genus Usitatibacter. Next base: position 14,718 of record DASUXK010000105.1, on the reverse strand, counting down.
GATCATCACCGAGATGGCGGCGAAGTTCAGCACGAAGAACACCGCCACGGTCTGCAGGTCGAACTGCTGCACGGTCCCCGAGAGCATGTAGTCGAAGATGCCGGCCATCACCGTCATGAAGAGCCAGGCGAAGAACCAGGGCATCGACTGGCGCGTGCCGAGCACGGTCACCGCGCCGACGGGCGCCATGAGGCCCCAGAGGCTCACGCCGGAGGAATTCACGAAGTTGCCGATCGCCCACTGCATGGCGAAGGGCGTGAAGAGGATCAGCGCGAGCTGGATCACCGCGAACGCGTAGAGGCGCCGCAGCTTCCAGTAGAGCGTGATCGTGATGAAGGACAGGCCCTGGAAGACGAGCGGGATGCCCGTCGAGTACTGGTAGCCCATGCTCCAGTACACGGCGAGCCAGAGCGCCGCCGCGCACATCATGAACCCCGTGGTGAGCATCAGCATGTCGCCGGAGAGCTTCTCCTCCGGCGTGAGGCCCTGCCCTGTCCCGCCCCGAGCCGCCTGCGGAGCCGGCGGCGGCTTGATCGACGGATCGGCGTCCATCTCGGCGCGCATCTCCCTTTTCTTGTTCACTGCCGTGCTGCGTGCAGGCGATTATGGCACACGGCCCCTCGGCGGGGAGCGGCCCCGATGCATGCGGCCGCCCGTGAATGCGCCGGGTTTTCGGCTAGAATTCCTTACTTCCCGAATCGCTTCCGGAGTCCCCCTCCATGTCGATGGCAGACCGCGACGGCTTCATCTGGTACGACGGCAAGCTCGTGCCCTGGCGCGAAGCCACCACGCACGTCCTCACCCACTCGCTGCACTACGGCCTCGCCGTCTTCGAGGGCGTCCGCGCGTACAAGACCGAATCCGTCGGCACCGCCATCTTCCGCCTGAAGGAGCACACCGACCGGCTCTTCAACTCGGCGAAGATCTACATGATGGAGATCCCCTACGGCAAGGAGGATCTCATGGCCGCGCAGAAGGAGGTCGTGCGCGCCAACAAGCTCGAGAGCTGCTACCTGCGGCCGATCGCCTTCTACGGCTCGGAGAAGATGGGCGTCTCGCCGCTCGGCGCCAGGGTGCACGTCGCCGTGGCCGCGTGGCCGTGGGGCGCGTACCTGGGCGAGGAGGGCCTGAAGCGCGGCATCCGCGTGAAGACCTCGTCCTTCGCGCGCCACCACGTGAACGTCACCATGGCGCGCGCGAAGCTCGCGAGCACCTACGCCAACTCGATCCTCGCCAACCTCGAGGCCACGCAGGAAGGCTACGACGAGGGCCTGCTGCTGGATACCGACGGCTTCGTCGCCGAGGGCCCGGGCGAGAACCTCTTCATCGTGAAGGACGGGCGCGTCTACACGCCGCAGCTCACCACGGCGCTGGACGGCATCACGTGGAGGAGCGTGCAGTCGATCTGCGCGGACCTCGGCATCGCCGTCGAGAAGACCCGCATCACGCGCGACGACGTCTACATCGCCGACGAGGCGTTCTTCACCGGCACGGCGGCGGAAGTCACGCCCATCCGCGAGCTCGACCGGCGCGTGATCGGCTCCGGCTCCCGCGGGCCCGTCACGGAGCGCCTGCAGACGGCCTTCTTCGACATCGTGAACGGCCGCAACCCCAAGTACCGCCACTGGCTCACGCCGGTCCAGACCGAAAATGTCGCTGCCGTCCGAGCTTGACCGCAAGTTCGTCGAGGTGACGGCGGCCGACCTGCCGCTGCACTGCCCGCTGCCCTCGCAGAAGCTGTGGAACACGCATCCGCGCGTGTTCCTGCCGATCGAGACGACGCGCCAGGCGCGCTGCCCGTACTGCGGCACCGTGTACAAGCTGGTGGGCGAGGCGCCCGCGGGCCACTGAGGCCGTCGCTCCCGTGGCGACGGGAGCCCACCGAATGCGCACTCTGATCGTCGGGCCGTCGTGGATCGGGGACGCCGTCCTCTCGCACGCGCTCATCGCGCGGCTGAAGGAGCGCGATCCGCAGGCCGCCATCGACGTCCTCGCCCCGCCGTGGGCGCTGCCCGTCTACCGGCGCATGCCCGAGGTCGCGCGCACCGTCACGCTTCCCTTCGGCCACGGCGACCTCGAGCTCGGCGCGCGCCGCGCCTTCGCGCGAACGCTCCCCGCGTACGAGCGCGCCATCGTCCTTCCCAACAGCTGGAAGTCCGCGCTCATCCCGTGGCACGCCGGCATCCCGCGGCGCACCGGCTATCGCGGCGAGATGCGCTATGGGCTGCTGAACGACGTGCGCGTGCTCGACGAGAAGGCGCTGCCGCGCCTGGTGGACCGGTATGCCGCGCTCGCGCAACCGGCGGGCGAGGCGCTCGCGCGCCCCGTGCCCGAGCCGCGGCTGCGTTCCGATCCCGCGGCGCGCGCGGCGACGCTCGCGAAGCTGGGCCTCGATGCGAGCCGGCCCGCGGTCGCCTTCGCGCCGGGCGCGGAGTACGGCCCTGCGAAGCGCTGGCCCGCGCGCCACTTCGCGGCGCTCGCGCGGCATTTCCTCGCCCGCGATTGGCAGGTGTGGCTGCTCGGCAGCGCCAAGGATGCCGAGGCGACGCGAGCGATCATGGCCGCCGAGGAGGCCTGCGTCGACCTCGCCGGCCGCACGACGCTCGACGAGGCGATCGACCTCCTCGCCTGCGCCGCGCGGGTGGTGACCAACGACTCGGGACTCATGCACGTCGCCGCGGCGCTCGACCGCCCGACCGCCGCGATCTTCGGCTCCTCGAGCCCGGCCTACACGCCGCCGCTTTCCGCGAACGCGCGCGTGATCTCCCTGCACCTCGCCTGCAGCCCCTGCTTCCAACGCGTCTGCCCGCTCGGCCACACCGATTGCCTGCAGAAGCTCGACCCCTCGTTGGTGCTCGAAACGAAGATGGGGTCAGGTTAATTTTTCGAAGATGGGGTCAGGTTAATTTTTGAACCTGTCCCCTTTTATCCCGGAAAATGGGGACAGGTTCAAAAATTAACCTGACCCCATCTTCACATTTCGGCCGGAGACCAATCGCCATGAAGATCGCCGCCTGCCTCGCGCTCGTCGCCGCCGCCGCGCTTCCCTCGCTTGCCGCCGCCGATTCCGCCTATGTGAAGGACGTCCAGGCATGGCGTGCGCGCGCGGACGCGGGGCTGCGCAAGGACAACGGCTGGCTCACGCTCGCCGGGCGCTACGTGCTGAAGCAAGGCGCGAACACCTTCGGCACCGGGAAGGACAACGACGTCGTGTTCCCCGCGGGCCTGGGCCCGGCGCGCATGGGCACGATCACCGTCGAGCCGGGCCGCGTCTTCGTGAAGCTCGCGCCGGGCGTGACGATGGAGAAGGACGGCATCCCCATGACCGACAAGGTCATGGATACCGGGGGCGAGGTGCGCGACTGGGTCTCCATGGGCCGCGCCGCCTTCCACGTGATCGAGCACAACGGCACCTACATCCTGCGCCTCGCCGACAACCAGAGCGAGAACCGCAAGCGCTTCGAAGGCCGCACCTGGTTCCCGGTGAACGAAGGCTTGCGCGTGCCGGCGCGCTTCGTCGCCTACGAGCCGCAGAAGCACATCCCGATCGTGAACGTGATCGACGAAGTGTCCGACGAGCCCTCGCCGGGATACGTCGAGTTCCGGCTGCACGGCAAGGCGTATCGCCTCGACGCGCTGGGCGACGACGGCGGGCTCTTTTTCGTCTTCCGCGACCGCACGGCGGGCGATACCACGTACGGCGCGGGCCGTTTCCTGTACGTCCCCGCGAAGCCGAAGTCGGGCGGCGAGGTCGTGCTCGACTTCAACCGCGCGTACAACCCGCCTTGCGCGTTCAACAAGTTCACCACCTGCCCGCTGCCGCCGAAGGAGAACATCCTGCCGGTGGCGATCGAGGCGGGCGAGAAATACCCCCCGAAGCGGCGCGGCTGAAGCGATGCGCGCGCTGCTGGCCGTCGTCTTCGCCTTCGCCTGCGCGAGCGCCGCGGCGGTGGAGGACACGCGCTGGCCGCCGCCGGAGCCGGTGGTGAAGCGCATGCGCGAGCTGGAAGCGACGATCCGCGATCCCGCATCGACGCTGCCGCAGCGCGAGGCCGCGCGCGAGGAGCTGGGCGCCTTGCTGAAGAGCCCCGCGGGCCACGCCGCGCCGCCGCCCGCGCGCAAGCTCCCGCCGCGCGCGGCGATCCAGCCCTACCCGAGCGTGGTGGCGCCGCTCGCGCCGCGCGACAAGGCGGTGCCGCCCGCGCCCGGCGTGGCGCACCTCGAGGTCGTGCCGGCGCCGAAAGCGCCCGCGGTGAATCCGCAGACCGGCTCGATCGCCGTCCCCTCCGGCAAGTTCGCCGTCGATCCCGCCACGGGCCACGTGCTGCACGAGGTGCCCGGCGGCTACGTCGATCCGCGCACCGGGCAATTCATCCCGCGCTGAAGCCTCAGCCTTCGAACGTCACCACCTGGCGCACCGCCCTGCCTTCGCGCAGGCGCTCGAATCCCGCGTTGATGTCGTCGAGCTTCATGCGATGCGTGAGGAGCTTGTCGACCGGAAGCCGGCCCCGGCGGTAGAGCGCCACGTAGCGCGGCAGGTCGCGCGCCGGCACGCACGTGCCGATGTAGCTGCCCTTCACCGTGCGCTCCTCGGCGACGAGGTGCGTCTGCGGCAATGCGAAGGTGGCCGAGGGATGCGGCAGCCCCGCGGTGACGGTCGTGCCGCCGCGCCGCGTGATGCGGTACGCGAGGTCCATCGCCTTCACCGAGCCCGCGAACTCCAGCGCGAAGTCCACGCCGCCCTTCGTCGCCGCGCGGATCGCCTCGATCGCATCGGGCGCCGCGGCATCGAACGCGTCGGTCGCGCCGAGCGTGAGGGCGAAATCGCGCTTCTCCTTCGAGAGGTCGACGGCGACGACGCGGCTCGCGCCCGCGGCGACCGCCCCGATCAGCGCGGCGAGCCCCACGCCGCCGAGTCCCACAACCGCGACCGTCGCGCCCATCGGCACCTTCGCAGTGTTCACCACCGCGCCCACGCCCGTCAACACCGCGCAGCCGAAGAGCGCGGCCTCTTCGAGCGGCAGCTCGGGATCCACCTTCACGAGGGAGTTGCGCGAGACGACGGCGTGGTCGGCGAAGGCCGAGCAGCCCATGTGGTGATGGATGGTCTCGCCGCCGCGGAAGATGCGGCGATGGCCGCCGGCGAGCGCGCCCGCCGTGTTCGACGCGGCGCCGGTCTCGCACAACGCCGGCCTTCCCTCCATGCACGGCAGGCAGTGGCCGCAGCTCGGCACGAACACGAGCACCACGTGATCGCCGATCGCCAGGTCCGCGACGTCCTCGCCGAGCGCCTCGACGACGCCGGCCGCCTCGTGACCCAGCAGCATCGGCGTGGGCCGCGGCCGGTCGCCGTTGATGACGGAGAGGTCCGAGTGGCAAAGCCCCGCGGCCGCGATGCGCACGCGCACCTCGCCGCGCCCCGGATCGCGCAGCTCCAGGTCGTCGATCGCGAGCGGCCGCGTCTTGTCGTACGGCGGCTCGACGCCCATCGCGTTCAGCACGGCACCGCGGATCTTCATGGATCTAGTCCCCCTTGTCTTCGCGCAAGCCGGAATCTTCGCACGAGGCCTTCACTCCCCGATGCCGCCCCCATGCCGCGCGCTGCGCAAAATGCGTCATTCGCTCGATTGGCGCGGCCCACGCGGCTTTCTAGGAGTGCACGCAGCCAAGATCACGGCGCCCATGGTAAGGCATCGACTACAGAGCTACGGCACATGCGCCTATAGGGAAACGTGTGCGGGCGGCCGAGAATGGTGCTCAACGTACGAATATCGAGAACCCGATGGCCACACGCAAGCAACTCCACCTTTCCACCAGCCACGATGCCACCGAGATCCTGATCGACGACCACGATGCCGTGAAGGAGCTCTTCGCCGAGTTCAAGAAATTCCAGGAGGCGAAGACCGAAGGCGCCGAGGAGATGAAGCAGGCCCTCATGGAGGCGGTCTGTGCCGCGCTCAAGGTGCACGCGCAGATCGAAGAAGAGATCTTCTATCCCGCAGCGCGCCGGGCGTTGCCCGATGAAGCCGACCTTCTCAATGAGGCCGAAGTCGAGCACACCGCCGCCAAGGAGCTGATCGCCAAGATCGAGGCCGGCTCGGCGCGCGACGACACCACCTGCGCGGAGTTCATCGTGCTCTCCGAGCAGATCGAGCACCACGTGAAGGAAGAGCAGGACGAGATGTTTCCCAAGCTGCGCAAGACATCCATGGACATGGTTGCGATCGGACGCAAGCTCGAGAAGCGCCGTGCCGAGCTCGAATCCGCCGCCATGGCGTCGGGCGCGGTGAGATCCACGATCTGGGATCGACTCTTGTCGGCGACTCGTTAGGCGTGCGACGCGCGCGAATTTCGTTTCCGGATCCGTTCGGCGGCTGGGGCGCCCTGGCGTTGAAGTCAGCCGAGATGTTCGCCGCTTGCGCGGTGGTCATTCCCCACCGCACTTCGCGACCGAACACGCCGTCGCAGCTGGCGACAGGGGAGGCGAACAAGCACTCGGGCCGCGTCGAATCGCCTTACCACGAAAGGATCCACCAGGCAGCGCTCCAGGCGCGGACGGACGTCATCAGCTAACGCCAATCGGGGCTCGGCTCTGAGAATCGTGAACGCCGGGCCGTAGTTGCCGGCGCGACTTCCCTGATCGAGCCACCGGCAGATCACTTGGCTGGGCGACTCTTCTCCCTTCAGAACGGCTCTCAATTAGTCACTCATCCCCGCACAAATGCCAAGTCTGCTTCTGGCCGAAAGCCGACATCTACGATCGCCCAGACTCGCGCCGCTGCGCGGCGAGAGCGGAAAGCTGCGCCGGGGTATCGAGGTCGATGACGATGCCCGGATCTTCCGTGGGCAGGATCCGCAGCTCGTCGCGATGGCGCTCGACGATGCCGCGCGCGCCGACGTCCCCGTCCAACGTCAATAGCTCCGGACGCAAGGCCGCGGAGAATGCAACCGGGTGGCCGCGCGCGCCGCTCGCGCGCGCAACGGGCGCCGCGAGGAGCGCGCCGTCGACGAGCGCATCGCGCACGGCGCGAATCGTCGCGGGCGAGACGAGCGGCATGTCGCCCAGCGCCACGATCCACCCGTCGGCCCGGTCCGTCGCGCTCACCGCCGCGGCGAGGCTCGCCCCCATGCCGCGCGCCGTGCGATCCGACTCCACGACCTCGCAGCCCGCGCCTTCGAGCGCCTCGCGCAGCGCATTCGCGCCGAGCGGCACCAGCGCGAGCGGCACCGCCCCGCACCCCTCGCGCAGGTTCAAGGCGGCACGCGCCACGATCGGGCCGCGTTCCTCTTCACCGGGAATCGAGGCGAGCAGCTTGTTGGAGCCGAAGCGGCGCGAGGCGCCCCCGCAGAGCAGCAGGGCGCGGATCTCCATCCGGAAATGAAGGCGCGGGCCTAGGCCCGCTTCTGCCCGGCGTCCCGCGCCTTCTCGAGCATCACGCCGTTGCGCGAGGCGATGAGGTCGGCGAGGATCGCCACCGCGATCTCGGGCGGCGTACGCGAGCCGATCGAAAGTCCCACCGGCCCGTGCAGCCGCGCGATCTGCTGCGCGGTGAGCTCGAACTGCGCGAGGCGCTTGCGGCGCTCGGCGTTGGTGCGGCCCGAGCCCACGGCGCCCACGTAGAAGGCGTCGCTCTTCAGCGCCTCGAGGAGCGCCATGTCGTCCAACTTGGGATCGTGCGAGACGGTGAGGATCACGCTGTGCGGGTCGGGGCGGAAGGCGAGCACGGCGTCGTCGGGCATGCCGTCGATCCACTTCGCGTTCGCCGCGCGCCAGGCGCCGCGGTACTCCTCGCGCGGGTCGCACACGAACACCTGGTAGTCGACGGTCGAGGCGATCTCGGCGAGGTAGTGCGCGATCTCGGAGGCGCCGATCACGAGCATGCGCCAGCGCGGGCCGTGCACGCTCGTGAAGCGCGCGTCGGTGCGCTCGCATTCGTCCATCGGCCCCGCTTCGTCGAAGCTCCAGGCGCCGGTCGCCAGATCCACGCGGCGCGCGACGATGCGCCCTCCCGAGATGCGCTCGAGGAGCCCTTCCAGCTCCGCGGGCGATACCTCCGGCTCGACGAGGATCTCCAGCTCGCCGCCGCAGGGCAGGCCGAAGCGGCGCGCCTCGTCGGCGGTCACGCCGTACGAGACGAAATGGGGCTTGCGGCCCGCGTACTCGTCGCGGCGCCGCACGAGGTCGTCCTCGATGCAACCGCCGGAGACGGAGCCCACGAGGATGCCGTCGTCGCGGATCGCGGCCAGGGACCCGGGCGGGCGCGGGCTCGCGCCGAAGGTGCGCGACACGGTGAGCAGCCACGCGCGCCGGCCGGCGCGGCGCCATTCCAGCGCGCGCTCGAGGACGTCGAGGTCGAGGCTTTGCATGGGCCGATCTTACACCCGCGCGCGGCGGGGGCCGACGCTACTTGTAGCCGAAGAAGAGGGGGAAAAGCGGGGCGCGCCGCTCGGCCTCGGCCTCGATCACGAACCAGGCGGCCAGCAGCACGAGCACGATCGCGGCGACCACCTCGACCGTGGGATTGCAGAGGATCTTGCGCAGGACCTTGTGCCAGTCGTTTCCGAGACGGATTTGCATCGTGTCGCTCCCGGCGCCGCTTTCGATCGGGGCCATTGCTCAGACCGCCGCGCCGGGCGCGGCGTTCCGCAGGAACCAAAAATGGCGGCGCGCGGCGCGCCTTTCAACCCCCGCGCCTCACGTCCACTGCATCGCCGCGAGCGGAAGCCGGCGCGCGCGCTTGCCGGTGAGCGCGAAGAGCGCGTTCGCCACCGCGGGCGCCACGGGCGGCGTGCCGGGCTCGCCCACGCCGGTGGGCTTGTCGCCGCCGCCGGTGAGGTGCACCTCGATCGCCGGCATCTCCGAGAAGCGCAGCACCCGGTAGTCGTGGAAGTTGGATTGCTTCACGCGGCCGCCTTCGAGCGTGATCTCGCTGAAGAGCGCCGCGCCCAGCCCGAAGGCGATGGCGCTTTGCACCTGCGCCTCGACGCCCAGCGGGTTCACGGCGAGCCCGCAGTCGAACGCGGCGACGATGCGATGCACGCGCGGCGCGCCGTTGTCGAGCGACACCTCGGCCACCTGCGCGCAGACGCTCCCGAAAGACTCGTGCACCGCGATGCCGCGCGCGCGCCCCTTCGGCAGCGGCGAGCCCCAGCCCGCCTTCGCCGCGGCCACCTCGAGCACGTTCTTCACCCGCGGCTTCGACGCGAGCAGCGCGCGCCGGAACTCGACCGGGTCCTTGCCCGCGGCCGCCGCGAGCTCGTCCATCATCGTCTCCATCACGAAGGCGGAGTGCGAGTGGCCGACCGAGCGCCACCAGAGCACCGGCACGCCCGCGTCGATCGTGTGTAGCGTCACCTGCAGGTTCGCAATCGCGTACGGCGTATCGGCGACACCTTCCACCGAGGTCGGATCGATGCCGTCCTTCACCATCATCGGCTCGAAGGGCGTCCCGGCGAGGATCGAGGGGCCGGCGAGGCGATGGTTCCACGCGGCGATGGCCCCGTTCGCGTCGAGCCCGACCTCGACCTGGTGCACGAACGCGGGGCGGTAGAAGCCGCCGCGCATGTCGTCCTCGCGCGTCCAGACGAGTTTCACCGGCACCTTGGCGCGCCGCGCGATCTCGCACGCCTCGACGACGAAATCGGAAGCGGGATTCGCGCGCCGGCCGAAACCGCCGCCCGCGAGCATCGTGTGGAGCGTCACCTTCTCCTCGGGAATGCCGAGCGCCTTCGCCGCCGCGCCGCGGTCCACGCCCTGGAACTGCGAGCCCACCCAGATCTCGGCCGCGCCGTCGCGCAGCTCCACGCTGCAGTTGAGCGGCTCCATGGCCGCGTGGGCGAGGAACGGCACTTCGTATTCGGCGGTGACGGTCTTCGCGGCGGACTTCATCGCATCGGGCTTCCCGGCCGGGTGGGCGACCTTCCCGGGCGCCTTCGCGGCCTCGCGCATCTGCGCGGAGATGCCGGCCGTGGAAAGGTCCGCCCGCGCGCCGAGCTCCCATTGCACCTCGAGCGCGTCGCGCCCCTTCTTCGCCGCCCAGAAATGCTGCGCGACCACCGCCACGCCGTGGGGTGTCACGACCACGTGCGTGACGCCCGGCACCTTCTGCACCTTGTCCGCGTCGATGTCCTTCACGCGCGCGCCGAACACGGGCGGGCGCGCGAGGAGCGCGATGTGCAGGCCCTTGCGCTTCACGTCCATGCCGAAGGCCGCCTTGCCCGAGGCCTTCGCCGCGGAGTCGAGCCGGCGCGTGGCGGTGCCGATGCGCTTGAAGTCGCTCGCGGGCTTGAGCGCGACGTCGGCCGGGATGGGCAGCGCGCTCGCCGCCTGCGTGAGCTGCCCGTAGGAAAGGCTGCGCTTGCCCGGGCCGATCACGAAGCCCTTCTCGGCGCGGCACTGCCCGGGCTTCACCTTCCAGCGCTGCGCCGCGGCCTGCACGAGCATCGTGCGCGCCTGCGCGCCCGCGGTGCGAAGCTGGTCCCAGGAATTCCACACGCTGGAGGAGCCGCCGGTCATCTGGATGCCGAAGGCGGTGTGCGCGTACTCGGGCGCGGCGGGCGCCAGCTCCCAGCGCACCTTGGCCCAGTCGCACTCCAGCTCCTCGGCGAGGATCATCGGCAGCGAGGTCGTCACGCCCTGCCCGAACTCGAGGTGCTTTACCACCACGGTGACGGTGTTGTCCTTGCCGATCCGCACGAATGCGTTCGGCGCTACGGGCTTCGACGCGTCGGCGGCCTGCGCGAAGCGCCCGCGGCCCTCGGGCAGGAAGAAGCCCACGACGAGCACGCCGCCGAGGGCGGCGGAGGATTTCAGGAATCGGCGGCGCGAGCGGTTGGCGATCGTATCCATGGCGCGCCTCACCGCTTCCCGAGCGCGGCCGACGCGGCGTGGATCGCCTCGCGGATGCGCTGGTAGGTGCCGCAGCGGCAGAGGTTGCCGTCCATCGCCTCGTCGATCTGCGCGTCGCTGGGCTTCGGGTTGTGCGTGAGGAGCGCGACCGCGGACATCACCTGTCCCGGCTGGCAGTAGCCGCACTGCACGACGTCCTTCGCGATCCACGCCGCCTGCACCGCCTCGTACACGCGGGCGCGCGACGTGTTGTCGATGCCCTCGATCGTCACGATGCGCTTGCCCTCGATGGAAGAGACGGGCGTGACGCACGAGCGGATCGCCTGCCCGTCGAGGTGCACGGTGCACGCGCCGCACAGGCCCGCGCCGCAGCCGAACTTCGCGCCGGTGAGGCCGAGGTGGTCGCGCAATGCCCAGAGGAGGGGCGTATCGGGATCGGCGCGGAAATCGACCTGCTCGCCGTTGACGAAGAACTTGGCCATGGGGATCGGACGGAAGGAACGAAGCGGGGAAGCGGAATATAAATCAATTTTCCGGTAAGCTCTCGCGCCGATGAAAACGCCACGTCCCCGCCCGCGCTCGCGGCTCTTCCCGACCCCCGACGACGCCGAGAACGCCTTCTACGAGGCGCTCGAGCGGGGCGACCTCGCGGCCATGGTCGCGGTGTGGGCGGAAGCCGACGACGTGGTGTGCGTGCATCCGCGCGGGCCGCGCCTGGTGGGATTCGACGCCGTGCGCCAGAGCTGGGCGCAGATTTTCGCCGGCGCCGCGCAGCTGCGCGTGGCGACCACCGCGGTGCAGCGCTTCGACGGCCCGACGGTGGCGGTGCACTCGCTCGTCGAGACCGTGGGACCCGCTTCCGGCGGCGCCTCCGCCTCGGTCCATGCGACGAACGTCTACGAGCTCACCGACGGCGGCTGGCGCATGGTGGTCCACCACGCCTCGCCCATCCCCGAGGCCGAGGCGCCCGAGGAGCCTCCCGAGCCCGCGCACACGCTGCACTGACACTTGAAGATCATTGCCAGCACCCGGGATAGCGGTCATTCTCGCGCTACCTATCCGTGTTCATCCGTGTTCATCCGTGGTTCCTCCGCTTTTCGCTCGCATCGTTCTGGTTGTCCTGGCGATCGCGACCCCCGCGCAGGCGGCCGACATGCGCAAGGTGGTGCGCGTGGCCTACCCCAGCGCCGAGAGCAAGCTCGACCCGCAGGCGGAGTCGGATGAAGCCTCCGCGGGAATCAACGAGAACATCTTCGATTCGCTCCTCGAGTACGACTACCTCGCCCGACCGGCGAGGCTGAAGCCGCGCGCCGCGACCGCGCTGCCCGAGGTGACCGAGGAAGGCCGCGTCTACACGCTGCACGTGAAGCCCGGCATCTACTTCACGCCCGATCCGGCGTTCGGCGGCAAGCGCCGCGAGCTGGTGGCGCAGGACTACGTGTACGCGATCGAGCGGCTGTTCGACCCGCGCCTCAAGAGCCAGTGGCTGTTCCTCGTCGGCGGCAAGATCGTCGGCGCCGACGCGGCGATGGCCGAGGCGCGGCGCACCAGCCGCTTCGACTACGACAAGCCGATCGAAGGGCTGCGCGCGGTCGACCGCTACACGCTGCGCATCACGCTCACCCATCCCGACTACACCTTCGGCTACGTGCTCGCGATGCCCGCCACCGCGGCCGTGGCGCGCGAGGTGGTGGAGCACTACGGCGACGACATCGCCGCCCACCCGGTCGGGACCGGGCCCTACCGCCTCGCGCAATGGGTGCGCGGATCGCGCCTGGTCCTCGAGGCGAATCCCGGCTACCGCGAGGAGGTCTTCGAGAGCGTGGGCCACGACGATCCGCGCTCGCGCGAGATCGCGGCGCACCTCGCCGGCAAGCACCTGCCGCTCGTGGGGCGCATCGAGATCTACATCATCGACGAGGCGCAGCCGCGCTGGCTCGCCTTCCTCGGCGGCGAGCACGACTACATCCGCCCGCTCCCCGAGGAGTTCGCCGACATCGCGATGCCCGGCGGCGAGCTCGCGGCCAACCTCGCGAAGAAGGGCATCCGCGCCACGCCCGACGAGGTGGCCTACGTCACGTACACCACGTTCAACATGCGCCCCGAGATCGACGGCAAGCCCAACGCGGTCGGCGGCTACACGCCCGAGCGCGTGGCGCTGCGGCGCGCGATCGCCCACGCATTCCGGGTCGGCGAGGAGATCGCGATCCTCGACAAGCACCAGTCGGTGCGCGCGCAGTCGCCCCTGCCGCCGTCGGTCGACGGCTACGACCCGGATTTCGTGAGCCCGACGCTCGCGTACGACCCGGCGAAGGCCAAGGCGCTGCTCGACATGTTCGGGTATGTGGACCGCGACGGCGACGGCTACCGCGAGAATCCGGACGGCTCGGCGCTCTCGTTCGACCACGCCTCCGCGCCGACCCTGCGCGAGCGGCAGAGGAACGAGCTCTGGAAGAAATCGATGGACGACATCGGCATCCGCGTCACCTTCCGGAAAGTGGAGAAGCTGCCCGACCTGCGCCAGCAGGCGCGCTTCGGCCGGGTGCAGTCGTTCAGCTACGGCTGGATCGCCGACTACCCCGACGGCGAGGACTTCCTGCAGCTCCTCTACGGCGGCTCCATCGGGCAGTCCAACTACGCCATGTTCGACCTGCCCGAATACAACGCGCTCTACGAGAAGGCGAAGCGCATGCCGCCGGGCCCGGAGCGCGACGCGCTCTACACGCGCATGGTGAAGCTCATCATGGTGTACATGCCGTGGATGGTGGAGACGTACAAGGCGCAGACGGTGCTCATGCAGCCCTGGCTGCTCGACTACAAGAAGCACCCGTTCGCGGTGGAGCCCTGGAAGTACCTCGACATCGATCTCGCCCGCGAGAGCGCGGATCGGCGCTAACATCGCGCATGGCCGCCGCTCCCCTGCCCGCGAAGAGCGGGCTCGCCGCAACGCTCTTGGTCGCCGCGCTCACGCTCGTGCTCGCGTGGCAGCTCGCGCACTGGACGTGGGTGTTCCTCGCGCCGCCCGCCTCCGCGCCGCAGCCCGATTCGCGGCCGAGCGCGGCCGTGGACCTCGCCGCGATCGCGAGGCTCTTCGGCGCCCCCGCGCCGCCGGGCGCGGCCGCCGCGAGCGTCGACGGGCTGGTGCTGAAGGGCGTGGTAGCACCGACGCCGGGCGTGGCCGCCTCGGCGATCTTCGCGCCGCCCGCGGGCCGGGACGTCTCGGTCTTCATCGGCGCCGAGGTGCGCCCCGGCGTGACGCTGGTCGAGGTGGATCCCGACCACGTGATCGTCTCGCGCGGCGGCGTGCGCGAGCGCGTGGACCTCGCCGAGCGCCGCTCGATCGTCCCGTCGTCGCGCAGGCCGGGCCTGGGCACGCGCGGCTTCCACATCGACGTCGCGCGGACCGGCGCCAACCGCTTCGCCCTCTCGCGCAAGGAGCTCGACCAGGCGCTGCGCGATCCGGGCCAGCTCCAGTACCTCGGCCAGATCGGCATGCCGCGCGGCGGCGGCGTGCGCATGGAGGCGGCGCCCCCCGGCAGCCTCGCCGCGAAGCTCGGCCTGCGGCCCGGCGACCTCATCCGCAAGGTGAACGGCCAGTCCGTCTCCTCGACGGGCGACCTCGCGCGGCTCTACCAGCAGTTCGCCACCCTCACCCAGATCCAGGCCGAGGTGCAGCGCGGGAACGAAACGCTGCATCTCTCCTATCAGATCCGCTGACGGCTGCGCGGTAAAGCGGAAACACGGAGACCACGGAGAGCACGGAGCGACTGTGTTGGAAGTCAAGCCATATGAAGGACACGGAGAAAGGCAAAGGCATCAAGGGGGAGGGCGGCCATTGATGCGATGCACCGCATTACGACGTTGGAGCC
>DASUXK010000104.1:0-2570 GCA_036377935.1 Usitatibacter sp. | reverse complement strand
GTCGCCAAGGAGCTGCGCTCCGCGGTGGGCGAGAGCTCGCCGCTGTGGCAGAAGGCCGCCGCGATGGGCGCGCAGATCGATCCGGGCAACGCGCTCTACGGCGCCGCCGCCGGGGGCACCGCCACGTTCACGGCGATGGCCCCGCAGGCCGCTCCGGCCGCGCCGCCGCGCCCCGACCTCGACTTCGACCTCGAGTCGAGCGCCTCGGCGGCCCCGAGCGCCGGCGCGCCCGCCCCGAGCTTCGATCTCGACCTGGATTCGCACAAGCCCTCCGCTCCGGACCTGCCCGTCGAGACCTCGCCCTCGATCGATTTCGACCTGCCGACCTCGGCCGCGCCGAAAGTCGATGTGCACGTCGATGCGCCGAAGGAAGAGAAGCCCGCGTTCGACTTCGACCTCTCGGGCCTCGAGCTTTCGTCCTCGAAGTCCGCCGGCGCGCCCGCCGCGGCCCCGGCCGCATCCGGCGGCGGTCTCGACCTCGCGGATCTCAGCCTCGATTCGCCCGCGGCGGAATCGGGCGGGGAGGCGGTCGGCACGAAGCTCGAGCTCGCCAAGGCGTACCTCGAGATCGGCGACAAGGACGGCGCGCGCGAGATCCTGAACGAGGTCGCGAAGGAAGGCTCCTCCGCGCAGAAGGAAGAAGCGAAGAAGCTCATCGCTTCGCTCTGACCTTCGGGACCCCTTCGGGGGGCCATGCGCATCGCCCTCGGCCTCGAGTACGACGGCGCCGCGTTCTGCGGCTGGCAGACGCAGCCTTCGGGCTGCGGCGTCCAGGACCACCTGCAGGCGGCGCTCTCGCGCTTCGCGGATGCTCCCATCGAGATCGTCGCGGCCGGACGCACGGATACGGGCGTCCATGCCGCGGCGCAGGTCGTCCACTTCGATTCGCCCGTGCAGCGCGAGCCCTTCTCGTGGGTGCGCGGGACCAACACGTTCCTGCCGCCCGCGGCGCGCGTGCTCTGGGCGGCCGAGGTGCCCGATGCCTTCCACGCCCGCTACGACGCGCGCTCGCGCACCTATCGCTACCTGGTGCTCGATGCGCCCGTCGCGCCGGCGGTCCTGCATGGCCGCGTGGGCTGGTTCCATCGTCCGCTCGACGTGGCGGCGATGCAGGAGGCGGCGCGCCCGCTCCTCGGAAGCCACGACTTCAGCGCTTTCCGCGATGCGCAGTGCCAGGCGAAATCACCGATGCGCGAGCTTCGCGAAGCGCACGTCGTGCGCGCGGGGCCGCTCGTCTCGTTCACCTTCCGCGCGAACGCGTTCCTGCACCACATGGTGAGGAACATCGTGGGCGCGCTCGTGTACGTCGGCGCGGGGCGCGAGGCCCCGGCCTGGATCGCCACGCTTCTCGAGGCGAAGGACCGCACGCTCTCGGCGCCCACCTTCATGCCCGACGGCCTCTACCTCGCGGCCGTCGAGTATGATTCGGCGCTCGGCCTGCCCGCGTTTCCCCCGCATCCTCTTCTCGACCCGCACTAGCTCGCCATGTCCCGCACGCGCGTGAAGATCTGCGGCATCCGCGAGAGCGCGCACGCGCGCGTGGCGGCCGAGGAGGGCGCCGATGCGATCGGGCTGGTCTTCTATCGACCCAGCCCACGCTTCGTCGAGATCGACGCCGCGGCTGAAGTCGCGAGATCGCTTCCGCCGTTCGTCGCGGCCGTGGGCCTCTTCGTGGACGCTTCCGAGGCGGAGATCCGCGCCGTGCTCGAGCGCGTGCCGCTCGACCTGCTGCAATTCCACGGCGACGAGCCGCCCGATTTCTGCGAGCGCTTCGGGCGCCCGTACGTGCGCGCCGTGCGGATGGAGGAGGGGACCGATTTGCTAGAATACGCGGACCGGTTTTCCCGGGCGAAGGCGCTGCTGCTCGATGCGCACCTGCCGGGAACGCCGGGGGGCACCGGGCTCACTTTCGACTGGAAGGCGATCCCCGCCGGCTTCCCGATGCCCGTCATCCTTTCCGGCGGCCTGGACGCGACCAACGTCGCCCGGGCCGTGCGTGAAGTGCGGCCGTGGGCCGTGGACGTCTCGAGCGGCGTGGAGTCGGCCCGCGGCCTCAAGGATCCGCGGAAGATCGTCGAATTCATTCGGAGCGTGCGACGTGAAGATGCAGGGCAATCCTCCTGACTGGGAGCACTATTCGCTCCCGGATGCCGGCGGGCACTTCGGCCCCTACGGCGGCGTCTTCGTCGCCGAGACGCTGCGCCAGGCGCTGGACGAGCTCACGCTCGCGTACAGCCAATGCCGCGAGGACCCGGAATTCCGCAAGGAGCTCGACTACGAGCTCGCGCATTTCGTCGGCCGCCCGAGCCCGGTCTATCACGCGAAGCGGCTCTCGGAGAAGTGCGGCGGCGCGCAGATCTACCTCAAGCGCGAGGACCTGAACCACACCGGAGCGCACAAGGTGAACAACACCGTGGGCCAGGCGATGGTCGCCCGGCGCATGGGCAAGCCGCGCGTGATCGCCGAGACGGGGGCCGGCCAGCACGGCGTCGCCACCGCGACCGGCTCGGCGCTGCTCGGCCTGCGCTGCGAGGTGTTCATGGGCGAGGAAGACGTGCGGCGGCAAGCGC
>DASUXK010000103.1:0-2416 GCA_036377935.1 Usitatibacter sp. | reverse complement strand
CGGTCTTGGCGTTTTCAATGCCAATGGCAATGGTTGCCAACGGCAATGAATCCGGAAATCAGCAAGGGCATCGAGGATCGAAGTCGCGCGCTCGTCGAGTTCGATCGCTTCCATGCGGGCCGAATCCGGGCCGAGAGCCGGGCGGAAAGCCGCGCCCTCGCCGCAGACGAGGTCACGCCCCTGCAGATCGAAATCCTCCACCACGCGCTGAAGGGCCGGTGCACCCCGGTATGGCTGAGCTGGCGAATGCAGATCGATGCGGGACATGTGTCGCGCACGCTTCGTTTCATGGAAGAGATGCGCTACCTGAAAATGACCTGCGCGCCGGACGATCGCCGTCGCCGCGAAGTGGAGCTCACCGTCCTGGGACGTGGTTGCGCCGAAAGCCTCGAGAAATCCCGCACGGATCGCGCGCGATCGTTGCTGGAGGGATTGCGCCCCGGCGAGCAGGAAGAGCTCGTGGCCGCGATGCGCACCGTGACGCGCCTCATCCGCCGCGCGGCCGGCATAATGTCCGCATGAAACGGCTGGCCGTGCTGCTCGTCGTCCTCGCCGCGGGCTGCGCGGCGCCGCCCGCGCAGATGCCCGCCGGCGATGCGCGCGCGCTCATCGCGAGCTACATTCCCGCCTCGGTGCCGGATCGCGAGGGCTGGGCCGCCGACATCTATACCCCGATGGCGGTGCTGGGCATCCCGGTCACGGCGCGCAACGTGTGCGCCATCGTCGCGGTGACGGAGCAGGAGAGCGGCTTCCACGCCGACCCGGCGGTCGACAACCTCGCCTCGATCGCGCGCGCGGAGATGGAGCGGCGCCGCGAGCGGCTGGGCATCCCGCGGCTCGTGCTCGATGCCGCCCTCGCGGTGAAGTCGACCAACGGAAAGACCTACGGCGAGCGCCTGGCGCACGTGCGCACCGAGCGGGAGCTGAGCGACATCTACGAGGACTTCATCGGCCGCGTGCCCTTCGGGCGCACGTTCCTCGAGAACGCGAACCCCGTGCGCACCGGCGGGCCGATGCAGGTGAGCGTCGCGTTCGCGCGCGAGCAGTCCGACGAGAAGCGCTACCCGTACGCCGTCGTCGAGTCGATCCGTGACGAGGTGTTCACGCGGCGCGGCGGCATGTACTTCGGCATCGCGCACCTGCTCGACTACGACGCGCCCTACGACCGGGACATCTACCGCTTCGCCGATTTCAACGCGGGGCGCTATGCGAGCCGCAACGCGGCGTTCCAGTCCGCGCTCGCGTCGCTCGCCGATCGCCGGCTCGCGCTGGACGGCGATCCCGTTCCGGGCGGCGCGACGGAAGCGGCCGCCCGGGCCATCGCGGGCGAGCTGGGCCTCGAGCCTTCCGCGATCCATCGCGACCTCGGGCGCGAGAACGGCCCCGACTTCGAAGCGACGGCGCTCTACCGCGCGGTGTTCGTGAAGGCCGATGCCCGGGCGGGCAAGCGCGTGCCGCGCGCGATCGTGCCGACGATCGAGCTGCACACGCCGAAGACCCGCCGCCGGCTCACGACCCGCTGGTTCGCCGAGCGCGTGGCGGCGCGGCAGGCGCGCTGCCTTCAATCGGGCGCGAGCCGGTCCTCGCGGATGTAGCCTTCGAACGGCGCGCCGCCGGACGATTTCGCGCGCCACCAGACGCCTTTCCATCGCTGCACGAGGACGGCCGCGCCGGGGTCGAGCCGCGTGACGACGGCCGAGCCCAGGCCGGGGCGCGCCCGGACATTCGTGTGGCCGCGGGCCACCGTGTGGACGGTGCGCCAGGGCGCGGCCGCCGTCGCCGCCGGCGCGCAGCTCGCGAAGATCTCCTCGAGCCCCTTCGCACGCGGCGAGATCTCGAATTCCACCGGTGCGACGGGCCGCGCCCACCCCTCGGGCAGGGCCACGCGCTCGACGATCGCGATCGAGGCGCAGGCCCGCAGCGCCGTCGCGGAGAGCCCGCGCGCGAGCGCATCGCCCAGGGGGTTGTACTGCCAGCGCGCCTCGATCAGCGATTGCGTGGTGCCGCCGCCGCGCGCCGGGCTCTTGCAGATGAGGCGCGGGGTCATCGCCGCCTTCAGGCCGAACGGGTCGTCGGGCGCGACCTGGTTGGTGAGCTCGATCGCGATCCTGCGCTCGCCGCGCTCGCAGGAGACGTACGCGTTCGAGTAGACGCGCGCGTTCCCGATGGAAGTGGCGAGCGGCAACGGCATGTGCGCGAAGCGGACCGCGCCCATCACCGGGTGGTTGCCGTCCATCACGGCCCACTGCGCGGCGACGGCGAGGGCGAGCGGCAGGATCATGGCGAGGATGATACGCAAAGCTTGTCCACCGTCAGTTCCGCGAAGCGTTAGTGGGCTATTCTTCCGCTCCCCCGCCCCCCGCCGCCCCCATGTCCGCCGCCGCCGCTCCCTCCGTCCGCACGCGTCCCGCCCCCG
>DASUXK010000102.1:0-12224 GCA_036377935.1 Usitatibacter sp. | reverse complement strand
AATCGTCCAACGAGGAGTCCTCTTCGCTTGCGCCAGACCAGCTCTCGCTAATTGCCGGGGGGCAGTGCATTACGAATTCGATTTAGCAACACACAGCCACGTTTTCGATACCGCATACGACATTAGTAGATGCGAGATCGCCGTTAGCGCGGACATCCTACGCATCTAATTCCAAAAAACGGCCCCGCGCGGGGCCGTTTTCGTATCAGTTAGAGTAGAGCGCTGGCGCGAAGGACTGAGACCATTAGGCTACGACCGTAGCGGCTGGTTGGTACCGCGGAGCAGTAAGTACAATTTTTCTTGACGTGCCCGCTACTGTTTCTTCGCGGTGGCTGACAACCACCATCGCAATGGATCGACCGGCCATGGCGCTTGTGATCCGCCGCTCCAGCGCCACATCGAGCTGATCGAACGCCTCGTCGAGGAAGAGCACCTGGGGGCGGCGGTAAAGCGCCCGCGCGAGAAGCACGCGCTGCTTCTGCCCCCCGGATAGCGCCATGCCGAGGCTGCCGACGATGGTGTTGTACTGCATGGGCATGGCCATGATCTCCTCGTCGATCATGGCGGCGCGGGCGCATTCGCGCACGCGCTGCGGGTCGTGCTCGGTGTCGAAGAAGCTGATGTTGTCCTCGATCGTGCCGACGAAGAGCTGGTCGTCCTGCATCACCGCACCGATGCGCGACCGGTATTGCGCGGGATCCCAGTCCACGAGGCTGCGGCCATTCACGCGCACTTCGCCCTCGGTCGCGGGGAGGAGCCCGAGGAGCACCTTCACGAGCGTCGTCTTCCCGCATCCCGAGGGCCCGACGACCGCCACGGTCTCTCCCGGCGCGACGATCACGTTGACGCCGCGGAAGACGAATCCCTCGGGGCCGTAGGCGAAGCCCAGGTCGCGCGCCTCGATCGTGAGCGAGCCGGGCGCCACCTCCACAGGGAGCGACGGCTTCACGTTCTCCATGTCGGACAGCGCGATGTCGGCGATGCGCTCGGCGTGCAGGTCGAGCATGCGGAAGTCGTTCAGCTTGTCGATGAGGGCGATCACCCGGGTGAGGAACACGGTCTGGAAGCCGATGAAGGCGTAGAGCATCCCGACCGTGAAGCGCCCGTCCATCACGGCGAGCGCGCCCAGCCAGATCACGGCGACGTTCTCGAGCCCGAAGATGAGCGAGTTGGCGGCGCGCTGCAGGATCCCCACGTTCTGCACCCGCACGCCGGCGTTGGTCTGGTCGACCACCAGGTTCTGGTAGGCGGATCGCCGCTCGGATTCGCGCAGGTTCAGCTTGATCGCCATCATCCCGCGCAGCGTCTCGATGAAGTGCGTGCTGCTGCGCGCCTCGTGCGCGATCTGCTCGTCGGTGGCGTAGCGCTGCGGGTAGTAGAAGATCCAGCGCAGCACGCCGTACACCAGCGCCGCGGCCACCACCACGGTGGTGAGCATGGCGCTGTAGTAGGTCATCACGACGAGCGTGAGCACCACCATCGCCCCGTCCACCATCGACTCGAGGAACGTCGTCGAGAGCGTGCGCTGGATCGCGTCCACGCTGCGGAACTTGGAGACGATGTCCCCGATGTTCCTCTTCTCGAACCACGCGAGCGGCAGGCGCAGCATGTGGTTGAAGAGGCTGGTGAGCAGCTTCAGGTTGATGTGCGTGCTGAGGTACACGCCCACCCAGGCGCGCACGGCGAAGATCACGGCCTGGATCACGACGAGCGTCGCGAAAGCGATGCCGAGCACGGTGAGGAGGTCCACGTCGCGCCCGACCAGCACCCTGTCCACGGTGAGCTGCAGGAAGAACGGCATCGCGATCGCAAAAACCTCGAGCGCGAGCGAAAGCAGCAGGATCTGCGCGATCGTGCCCTTCACGCCGGAGGCGACGCCCAGCAGTTGCCAGGAGTGGATCTTCTCGCGCTCGTCCTTCTTCTCGAAGGCGGCCGTCGGCGTGAACTCCATCGCCACGCCGGTGAAGTGCCGCGACGCCTCGTCCAGCGTGAGCTGCCGCTTCCCGCGTGCCGGATCGTGCACCGTGATCCTGCGGCCGGCGACGCGCGTGAGCACCACGAAGTGGTTCATGTCCCAATGCAGCACCGCGGGCAGGCGCAGCTTGCCCAGCGACTCGAGCGGCACCTGCACGCCGCGCGCCGTCATCCCCATCGTCTCGGCGATCTGCGCGATGTGCTTGAGCGTGATGCCCTTCAACGACGGCGAGAGGCGCAGGCGCATCGCCGAGAGGTCGGTGCGGTGGCCGTGGTACGAGGCCACCATCGCGAGGCAGGCGATGCCGCACTCCGGCGCCTCGCTCTGCAGGATCACGGGCACCCGCCGAGAGAGGATCTCGGAGAGGAAGGCCATCAGATGCGCTCCTTGAGCTTCAGCACCGGCTCGAAGATCCACTCGAAGAGGGTGCGCTTCTCGAGGAGGAGGTCCGCGTTCACCAGCATCCCGGGGCGCAGCGAGAATTCCTGGCCGAGGGCGGACACGTTCTGGCGGTCGAGCGCGACGTCGACTCGATACACCGGCTCCTTCACGGCCACGGGCCCCACGCGATCGCCCGACGACCAGACGTTGCGGCCGATGTCGGTGATGCGTCCGTGGTACTGGCCGAAGCGCTCGTACGGGAAGGCGTCGTAGCGCAGCACCACGTCCTGGCCCGGCTTCACGAACCCGATCGCGCGCGTGGGCACGAGGAGCTCCACGTGCATGCCGCTTCCCTTCGGAAGCACGGTTGCGAGGGGCGCGTCGGCGGCGATGGATTGGCCGTTGTTCACCGCGATGTTGGTCACCACGCCGGCGACGGGCGCGCGGATCAGGGTCTCGGTGCGCGCCTCGACCTGCGTGAGGCCTTCCTGCAGCTCGCTGATCTGGCGCGCCACCTGCTCCACCTGGGTGCGCGTGCGAATCTCGACCGTCGGCTCCTCGAGCTTGGCCATCGCGAGGTCGCGCTCCACCTGCGAGCGCTGGCGCATCAGCGATTGCAGCTTGATTTCCTGGTCCGTCACCTCGTCGCCCTTCTGCTTCACCAGCGCCTCGGAGACGAACTGCTTCTCGCCGGCGAGCCCGCGGTAGCGCTCGAGCTGGTCCTTCGCGCTCTTGATGCGCACCTGCTGGAGCTTCATCGCGGCATCGACCTGCGCGAGCTCGTTGCCGAGGTCCTTCACGCGCCGGCGCACCTGCTCGAGCTGCTGCTCGCCCAGCTCGCGCAGCTGTGACTGCTCGCGCTCGAGGATCGCGCGGCGCGCGCGCATCTCCGCCGCGACGGCCGCGTTGGTCGAGCCGCCGCCCACGGTCGAGCGGTCGAGGGAGATGCGGGCCAGGGGATCGCCCGATTTCACCTCCTCGCCCTCCTTGATGAAGAGCTCGGCGATGCGGCCGGCATCGGGAATGAGCACGCGCGCGGCGCCCGCGTCGAGCGCGAGGTAGCCCTCGACCCGCTCGCGGCGCGTGTACTGCCCCCACACGGCGACGGCGATGATGAGCGCGGCCGTTCCCGCGGCGAGCAGCGTGAAGACCCACGCGGGCACGGGACGGGCGATGATGGCCTCGCCGAGAAACTTCTCTCGCTGGGCGTCGATCGCCTCTTGTCGGAATAGTTGGCGAGGCATGGCGCGACTGGATTGTAATCCAGCCATCGGCGGTTGGGCCGCGGCCGGAGGGGCTATTCGCCGAGCAGCGAGTAGGCGACCGGCATGGGGCGCCGGCCGGGGGCCACGCCCTCGCGGAACACCAGCCGGTAGGCGAGGGTGCGGCGCAGCTTCCGGTCGGGCGCGGCGATGGGCGGAAAGCGGACGATCGCCCCGCCGGGCGTCACGCGCAGCTCGCGGTCGAGGCCCGCCACGTCCACCGCGACGACATCGGGATCGGTGATCTCGAAGCGCAATCCGTAGCCGGGGAGGTTGGACCGGATCTCGAAGGATGCGGCGTCGGGAACGACCACCGCCGGGCCGCCCGGCACATCGGCGGGCACTTCGATCGTGCCCCGGCCGTCGAGCGTGCGCAGGGAGAGCACTTGCGGGATGCGGATCGCGAAGTCGATCGACGCTCGCGCGGAGCGCGCTTCGGTGCCGGACGCGGTCGACGACGAGGCCCGCGCAACGCCCGCCGCGAGGAGCAGGGCGGCGGCGATGGCCGTTCCTACGTAGCGGCCGAGCGGCGGGCGACCATAGCATTCGGGCATGGCGCCCATCCTAGGAAGGAACGCGCGGCGCCACTGTTAACGATTGTCAACGCGATGCGCATCCTCCACCTCGACGACGACCGGCTCCAGCTCGATCTCGCCCGCGCATGGCTCGAGCTCGAAGGCCACGTCGTCGTCTGCTGCGAGAGCGGCGAGGAGGCCATCAAGGCGATCGAGCGCGACGCCTTCGACCTCGCCGTGCTCGACTGGATGATGCCGGAGCCGAGCGGCGAGGAAGTGCTGCGCTGGATCCGCGTGCGGGGCCACGGGATCCCGGTGATGTTCGCCACCTCCAACGACGCGGAGCAGGAGATCGTCCACATCCTGGAGCTCGGGGCGGACGACTACCTGGTGAAGCCGCTTCGGCGCGGCGAGTTCGTCGCCCGCGTGAACGCGCTCGCCCGGCGCATGGCGGGGCGCGAGGCCGACGCGGACATCGAGGCGCCGCCGTACCGCGTGCGGCCCGTCGCCCAGCGCGTGGAGCTGAACGGGGTCGCGGTGAAGATGACGCCGCGCATGGCGCAGGTCGCGATCGCGCTCTTCCGCAAGCGCGGCGAGCTGGTCTCGCGCGCCTATCTCTACGAGGTCGTGTGGGGGCAGCGCGAGCAGCTCGACACGCGCACGGTGGATACGCACATCAGCCGCGTGCGCACGGCGCTCGAGCTCGACGGCCGCCACGGCTGGCGCCTCGCCACCGTGTACCAGCACGGATACCGGCTGGAAAGGACCGACTGAACCTCGAAGCGGCGCGCGGCTAGCTCGAGGCGCGCGAGCGGGAATGGCGCTCGAGGATCGCGCCGAATTCGGCGGCGGGCAGCGGCTCGAGGAGGTAGTTTCCCTGCGCGAGCGGGCAAGCCAGCTCGCGCAGAAGCGCCAGCTCCTCCTCGTTGGACACGCCTTCGGCCACGGCCGGAATGCCGAGCTTGGCCGCGATCTCCAGGCTCGACTCGAGCATCGCCCGGCTCGCTCCCCCGTTCACGGCGTTGCGCACGAAGGACTGGTCGATCTTCAGCTCCGTGAACGGCACGCGCGCGAGCTGCTGCATCGAGGCGTAGCCCGTGCCGTAGTCGTCGATGGACAGGCCGAAGCCCTTCATGCGCAGCCGCGAAAGGTTCTCGAGCACGTGCGCCACGTGGCTGGTGGCCGCGGTCTCGGTCACCTCGAGCACGACGTCCGGGGGCTCGAGCCCGTGCTCGGCCACCGCGTCGTGGAAACGGTCGGCGAGCCCCACGTCGACGAGGAGCGTGAGCGAGACGTTCACCGCGACGGTCGCCTGCAGCCCGTGCAAGCGCCAATTGCGGCACTCGGCCGCGGCCTTGCGCAGCACCGCCATCGTCATCGCGTCGATCTTGCCGCTCGTCTCCAGCACGCTCACGAAGCGCGCGGGCGTGACCAGGCCGTGCTGAGGATGGTGCCAGCGCGCGAGCGCCTCCGCGCCGGTGATCGACCCGTCGGCGAGCGCGACCTTGGCCTGGAAATGCGGCGCGAACTCGTCGTTGCGGATGCCGGCATCGATCTCGCGCAGCGTGAAGGCGCGCGGCACCGCGGCGGAGGCGACGGGCTTGCGGTAGCGGCCGATCGCCGCGGCGAGCTTCTGCGCGGTGAGCGGCTTCCTCAGCGCCTGCAGCAGGCCCACGCCGTACGCCTCGGTCATCGCGGCCACCGATTCCAGGAGCGTCGGGTCCTGCTCGCTCACGAGGAGGATCGCCGCGCGCGAGCCGGACTCGCCCACGTGGCGGATGAACTCGATGCCGTCCATGCCGGGCATGTTGAGATCCGTGACGATCACGTCCACGGCCGGGTTCGCCGTGCGCACGATCTCCAGCGCCTGGCGTCCTTCCTCGGCGGAGTGCACCTCGGCCGCGCCCAGGCTCTTCAGCATGTGCTCCACGGTCCAGCGCTGGAACCCCTGGTCCTCGACCACGAGGAAGCGCAGTCCCGCGGCCGCGGTGGGCGCGATCATGCGGCGGCCCGCGAGGAGGCGATCCAGGCCTCGAGGCGCTCGAGCTCGCGCTCGAATGCCGCCATGCCCGCGTCCACCCCGCTCCAGTCGCCCCCGCGCGCGCTGCGCTCGGCCTGCTCGCACGCGCCCGCGAGTCCCAGGGCGCCGATCGTCCTGCTCGCGCCCTTGATGCGGTGGCAGGCCGCGACGACGTCGGGCAGCGACCGCTCGGCGTAGGCCGTGCGCAGCCGGCGCGCGTCGTCCTCGTTGTAGCTCTGGAAGCGCTCCAGCATCTCGCGCGCGAGGCCGGCGTCGCCCGCCGAGATCTCCTCGAGCGTCGCGAGGTCGAGCGGCCCGGAAGCGATCCAGCGCGCGAGCTTCGCGGCGAGCTGGCCCAGCTCGATGGGCTTCACGAGGTAGTCGTCCATGCCGGCCTCGCGGCACTTCTCGGCCTCGCCCATCAACGCGTTGGCGGTGCAGGCGACGATGGGCGTGCGTGGTGCGCGCCCGTACTCCGACTCCGCGGCGCGGATCGCGCGCGCCACGTCGTAGCCGCTCACCTCGGGCATGTTGCAATCGAGGAGCAGCAGCGCATGGCGGCCGTCGCGCCACTTCTCGAGCGCCTCCGCGCCGCTTTCCGCGGTCTCGCACGCGTAGCCGAGCGCGTTCACCTGCTTCTGCAGCACCATCCGGTTGATCGGATGGTCGTCGACCACGAGCACGAGCTTGCCGGCCCGCGCGGCGGCGTCCACCGCCGGCGGCGGGCGGCGCGGGAGCGCGGCCGCCGGCAGGGCGGGCGCGGCGGGATTGGCGAGCGCCTCGGCGGCGGCACGCTTCATCGGCAGCGTCACGCGGATCTCGGTGCCGGCGCCGGGACGGCTGCGCATCTCGATCGTGCCGCCCATGAGCCGGGTGAGCTGCCGGCTGATCGCGAGGCCCAGCCCCGTGCCGCCGAAGCGCCGGCCGGTGTCGCTGTTCGCCTGCGAGAAGGCCTCGAACACGCGCGCCTGCTCCTCGGGCGACATGCCGATGCCGCTGTCCTTCACCTCGATGCGCACGAGGTCCTCGTCGCCGTGGCGCGCCACGAGGCGCGCGCTGATGTCCACGCCGCCGCGCTGGGTGAACTTGATCGCGTTGTTCACGAGGTTGCCGAGGATCTGCTGCACGCGCACCGGATCGAAGAGGAGCGCGGGCGAAAGCGCCGGATCGACGAACGTCCCGAGCACGAGGCCCTTGCCGCTCGCCACGCCCGAATGGATGTTCACGATCCGCTCGACGATGCGCGCCACGCTCGACGCCTGCGGCACGACGTCCATCTTGCCCGCCTCGATCTTCGAGAAGTCGAGGATGTCGTCGATGATGCGCAGCAGCGCGTGGCCCGACTCGCGCACCACGGCGAGGCTCGCCGCCTGCTCCTCGTCGAGCTTGGTGAGGGAGAGGAGCTCGAGCATCGCGAGCACCCCGTTCATCGGCGTGCGGATCTCGTGGCTCATGGTGGCGAGGAAGCGGCTCTTCGCCTGGCTTGCCGCGCCCGCTTCCTCCATCGCGCGCAGCAGCCCCGCTTCCATCTCCTTCTGCGTGGTGATGTCCGCCCAGTGGCCGCTCCAGCGGATCGAGCCGTCGGGCTGGCGCGCCGGCGCGGAGACGGCGCGGATCCAGCGCACGCCCTTCTCGGGATGCTGGATGCGGAAGTCCATGTCGAGCGGGCGCATGCGCGCGGCCGCCCACGCGATCGAGTCGTGGAACGTCTTGCGGTCGTCGGGGTGGATCGACTCCACGACCGCCCGCGAGTCGCGCTTCGCCTCCTCGGGATCGATCCCGCGCACGCTGCGCGTGCTGCTGCTCAGGAACTCGTAGCGGATCGCGCCGTCGGGCCACACGCGCGCCTGGAACACCGCGCCGGGAAGGCTTTCGGCGAGCTCGATCACGCGGCTTTCCGCGCGTTCGCGCGAGCGCGCCTGGCGCACGAACCCGACGTACACGGGCAGGATCACCGCGCACAGGAAGAGGGCGGAGGCGCCGAGAAGGATGTAGACCGCGCGGAATTGCGACTCCTCGGCGCGCCGATGCGCCTGCAGCGCCTCGAGCTGCGCGTCGCGCATCGCATCGGTGATCGCGTAGATCCGCGAGCTGTACGTCTCATTGGAGCCGAGGGAAGGGCCCGGCGGTTCCGGCGTTCCGGAGCGGCGCCAGTCCTCCAGGGCGCTGCGCATGCGCTGCGCTCGGCGCTCCACGAGGTCGCGCAGGGAATCCACGTCCTTGCGGGCCACCGCGCCGTCCCGCGCGAGCTCGCCCAGGCGCTCGACCTCGCCCTTCGCATCGGCGATCGCCTCGTCGCGCTGCACGATGAACCGCTCGTCGCGGAAGAGCGCGCTTCCGCGCTGCGCCGACTGCGAGCGGCCGATCGCCGCATCGAGGCGCGCGAGCCGGTCCAGCACGCGCAGCGAGCGGTCGGCGAGGACGCCCGAGACGCGGGCGCGCTCGCTCGCGAGGTAGAGCGCGGCGCCGAGGACGACCAGCAGCAGCATGCTGATTCCGAACCCGAGCACCGCGAGGCGCTCGGCCTTCCGTCCCGCCACGCTTCCTCTCCCGCTCATGTCGCCGCAATCGTGCCCGCCGCGTTCGGGCGGGACTACGTAAAAAGAGACAAACTTAACACGTGTATATTCTCGGTCCCGAATCGCACAACGAACGTTCCCGCTTGGGTTCCTCCGTTTCCGCCGCGCCGCGCGCCTGCGACCGGCATTTTCCCGACGCCGGCGAGTACTGCGCCGCATTACGCGCGACGCACATCGAATTCCTTCCGTTCTCCCGCACGCGGGGGAAGTGGCGATTGGGCACCGCCGATCTGGGCAGGTTCACGGTGTGGTGGGGCCGCGTGCCCACGCGCGGCGCGGGCGTGGGCGTGATGCCCGCGGCGAGCGCGCTCGTCGTCGTGGCCTGCGCCGATGCGCCCGGTTGGCGCATCAACCGCGAGCCGCTCACCTCCGGGCGCATCGCGCTCATCCCCGCGCGCGCCGACTATGCGTGCGTCGTTCCGGCCGCGTCATGGTTCGCGCTCGCGCTTCCGCAGGCGTGGCTCGAGGCGCATCCGCTGGGCGCCGCGCACGGCGCGGAGGCGGGGCGCACGAGCGTCTCGTTCCTCGAGCTGGGCGCGGGCGCGGCGCGCATCCGGCGCGCGCTCGTCGCCGCACGACGACAGGTGCTGCGCGATCCGTCGCTCCTCGACGACGCGCGGTCGCGCTCGGCGTTGCGCCGCTCGGTGCTCGACGCGCTGCTCGATTCCATTCCCGAGGGCGTGCGCGCGCATCATCCGGAAAACCGGCTGCTCGCGCGCCTCACGCAATTCCTCCACGGCCATCGCGAGCGTCCCCTCTGGACCGCGGACCTGTGCGAGGCGCTCGCCACCACGCCCCGGTCGCTGCGGCGCGTTTTCCCCGACGCGTTCGGCATCACGCCCGGGCGCTACCTGCGGCTGCGGCGCCTGCACCTCGCGCGCCGCGCGCTGGTCTCGGGCACGTACCGCAACGTGACCGCGGCCGCGATGCACTACGGGTTCTTCGACCTCGGACGCTTCTCCGCCGCGTACCGGCGCCATTTCGGCGAGATGCCGTCGGCGGCTCTGCGCAAGGGCCCGGCCGCGCGCCTCGGTTGATGTTCGGTGATGCGCGACGCGGCCGAGGTGGCGTGCGCGCGCTGCGCCTGCGCGTCGTGATCGAGACGGATCGGGCAGCCCGGGAGCGCCATTGCGCGGTCGGAAACGGGGGTGATAGGATTGTCACCTCCCGGCTCCTTCCGGGCGCCCCATGGAAACGCCGCTCACCACCCGCCAGGCCGAGATCCTCGAGGCCATCCGCAGCCACATCGCCGGGCACGGGCGTCCGCCCTCGCGCCCGGAGCTCGCGCGCGCGCTCGGCCTCGCCTCGACCAACGCCGTGTTCAAGCACCTCGCCGCGCTCGAAAGGAAGGGCGCCATCGCGCTCGACGCGGGTTTCGCGCGCGGCATCCGCGTGAAGGAGGAGGGCCTGCCGCTCGTGGGCCGTGTCGCCGCGGGCAGCCCCATCCTCGCGATCGAGAACCTCCTCGGGCGCTATCCCGTCGATCCGGACCTCTTCCGCCCGCGCGCGGATTACCTGCTGCAGGTGCGCGGCCTTTCGATGCGCGACGAGGGCATCCTCGACGGCGACTGGCTCGTCGTGCACCGCACGCGCGAGGCGAAGAGCGGGCAGATCGTGGTCGCGCGCCTGGGCGACGAGGTGACGGTGAAGCGGCTGCGCCTGCGCGGGCGCAAGGCCGAGCTCATTCCCGCCAACCCGGATTTCCGCACGCTGCACGTGGATCTCGAGCGCCAGCCGCTCGAGATCGAGGGCGTCGCGGTGGGCGTGATCCGCAACCTCTCCGCTTCCGCGCGGGGGAGCGCATGAAGCCCGCGGTCGAGGCCCTCGCGCGGCTGCCCGGCGTGTGGCGCGCGGGCGAGCTCGGGCAGGCGGTGCACGAGGTCGCGCCCACGGGGCACGCCGCGCTCGATCGCGAGCTGCCCGGCGGCGGCTGGCCGCTGGGCACGCTCTCGGAAGTCCTGCACGATGGCGTGGGCCTCGGGGAAGTGCATTTCCTCTGCGGCGCGCTCGCGCGCGCTTCGGAAGGCGGGCGCCTCATCGCGTGGATCGGCGCGCCGCACCTGCCGTATGCGCCGGGGCTCGCGGCGGCGGGCATTGCGCTCGAGCGCTGCATGGTGGTCGAGCCCGCGCAACGCGAGGATGCGCTGTGGGCGGCGGAGCAGTCGCTGCGCTCGGGCGCGTGCGGCGCGGTGCTGCTGTGGCTGCCCAACGCGCTCGCGGGGGGTGCGCGCGCGCGCGCCGACGATTACGCGTGGCTGCGCCGGCTGCAGCTCGCCGCGCAGGCGGGGCGCGCGATGGCGGTCCTCTATCGCTCGGGCGCGTTCGAGCGCGCTTCGACGCCGGCGCACCTGCGCGTGGTGCTCGCGAGCGAGCAGGGCGCGCTCGCGATCCGCATTCCCAAGCGGCGCGGGCCGCCGCTCGTCGCGCCCATCCGGCTCGAGCTCGCGGGACGGCGCGGCGCATCCCTTCCGGAACAACCACAACAAGCGGCCTCGCAGCCGCTCCTCGTTCCCGCCGAGCCTCGCCGGCCGCTCCCTCGCCTCGCCGCCTGAGGAGGAAGCGCCGTGCTCTGGCTCGCGCTCGAGCTGCCCTCGTTGCCCCTGCAGATCGCCGAGCGCGGCGGCGTGCTGCGCGAGCCCATGGGGGTCGCCGAGGGACCGGCGCAGCGCCCGGTGGTCGTGTGCGCGAACGCGGCGGCGCAGGCCGCGGGCATCCGCGAGGGGCAGGCGGTCGCGGCGGCGAAGGCGCTCGCGGCGAGCCTGCGCATCGTGCATCGCGATGCGCGGGCCGAGCGCGAGACGCTCGAGCGGCTCGCCGCGTGGGCGGGACAGTTCACGCCGATGGTGAGCGTGGAGGCGCAGGGCATCGCGCTCGAGGTCGCTGCGAGCGTGCGGCTCTTCGGCGGCCATGCGAAGCTCGCGGCGCGGGTGAGGGATGGGGCGCGCGCTCTGGGGTTGCGCGTGGCGCTCGGCGTCGCGCCCACGCCGCTCGCTGCGCGTCTTTTCGCGCGCGCCGCGGCGCAGGGGCTGCGCGCGCGCGGCTGCCTCGCGCTGGACGAGCTCGAGGCGCGGCTCGCGCAGCTGCCGCTCTTCCTCCTCGACTGGCCGGAAAGGACGCTCGCGCGCCTCGCGGATCTCGGCGTGCTGCGGGTGGGCGATGCGCTCGCGCTTCCCGCCGAGGGCCTCGCGCGGCGCTTCGGCCCGGAGATCGCCGATTCGCTCGCCCGCCTCACCGGGCGCATGGCCGATCCCCGCGTGCCCTATGTGCCGCCCGAGCGCTTCCGCGCGCGCCTCGAGCTGCCCGCCGAGGCCGAGGGCGTGGAGGCGCTCGCGTTCCCGCTGCGCCGCATGCTCGCGGAGCTGGAGGGCGCGCTCGCCGCGCGCGGCGCCGGCGTGCAGCGGCTCGTGCTCGCGCTCGAGCATTCGCGCCAGGCGCGCACGCGCCTCGCGCTCGACTTCGCCTCGCCCGAGCGCGAGGCCGATTTCATCCTCG
>DASUXK010000101.1:0-5382 GCA_036377935.1 Usitatibacter sp. | reverse complement strand
GCCCATCCTGCAATGCATGGGCCGCAACGTCGTGCATTGCGGCGCGGCGGGCAACGGCCAGGCCGCGAAGATCTGCAACAACCTGATGCTCGCCATCGAGATGATCGCCACGGCCGAGGGCATGGCGCTCGCGGCCAAGCTCGGCATGGATCCGAAGGTCTTCGCCTCGATCGTGAACACGTCGAGCGGGCGCTGCTGGAGCAGCGACACCTACAACCCCTACCCCGGCGTGCTCGAGAACGTGCCCGCCTCGCGCGGCTACAGCGGCGGCTTCGGCGTGGACCTCATGCTCAAGGACCTCACGCTCGTCACCGAGGCGGCGAAGTCGGCGAAGCACCCGGTGCTCCTCGGCGCCATCGCCCAGCAGGTCTACCAGAAGCATTCGGTCGACGGCAACGGCGGGAAGGATTTCTCGAGCGTCATCCTGCAGTACATGAAGCCATGATCAGGCACGAGGTCCGCGGCCACACGGCCTTCATCACGATCGACAACCCCCCGGCGAACACGTGGACGCCGGAATCGCTGCGCGCGCTCGAGGCGCTGGTGGGCACGCTCAACGCCGACCGCGACGTCTACGTGGCGGTGGTCACGGGCGCGGGCGAGAAGTTCTTCTCCGCCGGCGCGGACCTCAAGAACTTCCAGGGCGACAAGGTGCTCGCGCGCCACTTCATCGCGTGCTTCGGCGCGGCCTTCGAGGCGCTGATGAACTCGCGCTTCGTGACCATCGCCGCGATCAACGGCTACGCCATGGGCGGCGGGCTCGAGTTCTCGCTCGCCTGCGACATCCGCATCGCCGAGGCGCACGCGCAGATGGCGCTGCCCGAGCCGGCGGTCGGCCTGCTGCCCGCGGGAACCGGCACCCAGATGCTGCCCTGGCTCATCGGCGAGGGCTGGGCCAAGCGCATGATCCTCACCAACGAGCGCGTGGACGCGGCGACCGCGCTTCGCATCGGGCTCGTGCAGGAGGTGGTCGAGAAGGGCGAGGGGCTCGCCGCCGCCACCGCCATGGCCGAGCGCGTGGCGGGGCTTTCGCCGCGCGCCGTCGAGTACTGCAAGCGCCTCATCCACAACGCGCGCGACGGCGTCCCGCGCCGCGCCGGCCTCGCGCTCGAGCGCGAGCGCTTCATGGACCTCTTCGACCACGGCGACCAGGCGGAGGGCGTGCGCGCTTTCCTGGAGAAGCGCAAGCCCGAATGGAAGAACGACTGAGCGGCGGCGAGCTCGTCGCCGAGGTGCGCGGCCGCGTCGCGACGGTCACGCTGAACCGGCCGCGGGCGCTGAACGCCCTCTCCTCCGGCATGCTGGAGGCGCTCGCCGGGCGCCTCGACGCCTGGGAGCGCGACGAATCCATCCGCTCGATCGTGCTGCGCGGCGCGGGCGGCAAGGCCTTCTGCGCCGGCGGCGACGTGCGCGCGCTGCACGAGGGCCACCGCTCGGGGCGCGACCCGCACCACGAGTTCTTCGCCTTCGAGTACGCGCTCGACTACCGCATCCACACCTACCCGAAGGCGATCGTCGCCGTGATGGACGGCATCGTCATGGGCGGCGGCATGGGGATCGGCCAGGGCGCGTCGCTGCGCATCGTGGGCAGCCGCACGCGCATGGCGATGCCCGAGACCGGCATCGGGCTCTTTCCCGACGTGGGAGGAAGCTGGTTCCTCTCGCGCTGCCCGGGCGAGCTGGGCACCTACCTCGGCCTCACGGGAGTGACCATCGGCGCGGCCGACGCGATCTACTGCGGCCTCGCCGACCTGCAGCTCGGCGGCGATCCGGCCGCGCCCGGGCTCGAGCACCTGCGTCCCGCGATCGACCGGCACTTCGGGCACGACTCCGTCGCCGCGATCCTGGGCTCGCTCGAAGCGGAGGACCGCCCCGAGCTGCGCGCCTGGGCCGGGCAGACCCTGCAGCTCCTGCGCAGCCGCTCGCCCACGCTGCTGGTCGTGACGCTCGAGCAGCTGCGGCGCGGGCGCACGCTCTCGCTCGCCGATTGCTTCCGCATGGAGCTCAACCTCGTCCACGCCGCCTTCGAGCACGGCGACTTCCTCGAGGGCATCCGCGCCGCGCTGATCGACAAGGACCGCCGGCCGCGCTGGAGCCCCGCCGAGCTCGCCCAGGTCGATCCCGCGACGATCGGGCGCTTCTTCGCACCGCGCTGGGAGGCCGCGCGCCACCCGCTCGCCCACCTTTCGTAGCAACCACCGCAAAAGAGGAAACAAGATGAAGCTCGTCACCTTCTCCCCCCTTCCCTCCGGCGATCCGCGCCCCGGCCTCGTGGTCGGCGACAAGCGCATCGTCGACATTCCCGCGGCCCTCGGCGCGGATGCCGACACCACGACGATGCTCGGCATCATCCGCGCCGGCGACACGATGCTCGCGCGGCTTCGCGAGCTGGAGAAGAAGCCGCCGGCCGCGACCCTCGCGCTGGGCGACGTGAAGCTCCACGCGCCGATCCCGCGCCCGGCGAAGAACGTGTCCTGCGTGGGCTGGAACTACCTCGAGCACTTCGAGGAGGGCGCGAAGAAGCTGCAGGACAACCGCGAGCTGCCGAAGTGGCCGGTCTTCTTCAGCAAGGCGACCACCGCCGTGAACGGCCCGTTCGACCCGATCCCGTTCGACGCGAAGATCTCCACCTCGCTCGACTGGGAGGTGGAGCTGGGCATGATCATCGGCAAGGGCGGCAAGGACATCACGGAAGGCGACGCCATGCGCCACGTGTTCGGCTACACGGTGATCAACGACGTGACCTGGCGCGACCTGCAGCGCCGGCACGGCGGCCAGTGGGACAAGGGCAAGAGCCTCGACGGCACCTGCCCGATGGGCCCGTGGATCGTCACCGCCGACTCCATCGAGCCGAACAACCTGCGCGTGACCTGCCGCGTGAACGGCGTCGTGAAGCAGGACTCGAACACGAAGTTCCTCTACTTCAAGCTGCCGCGCCTGATCGGCGACCTTTCGATGGGGCAGACGCTCGAGCCCGGCGACGTGATCTCCACCGGCACGCCGGAGGGCGTGGGCTTCGCGCGCAACCCGCCCGAGTTCATGAAGCCCGGCGACCTGCTCGAGACCGAGATCGAGGGCATCGGGACGATGCGCAACCCGATCGGGGGTGTCTGAGGACGGCGCGGCCGGCGGATGCGAAGGGCTTTGCATCCGCCGCACCCCTGCCTGACGTAGAATCCGCGGCAAGGGGGTGCGAGGCATGGTGAGCAAGGTGAGCCCGGGCACGACCGTCCTCGACCGCATCGCGGTCTACCGCAGCTTCCAGCGCCTCGCGCGCCTGCGCGGCAGCTACGCGGCGAAGTTCGCCCTCGCCGGCTTCGTCGGCATCTACCTTCCCCTCGCGGTCTTCGCGCTCTGGCTCCTCGTCGCGCGCTCGGACTGGAGCGCGATGTATCCCATGCTCGCCGCGCTCTTCCTCGCGTGCTTCGCGGGCTTCCTGTGGATGCTCTGGATCGTGCGCGGGCTGCTCGAGCCGGTGGAGATCACCGCCGAGGCGCTGCGCGAGTTCATCGACCGGCGCCGCGTGCCGGACCTGCCCACCGGGTTTCCCGACAGCGCCGGCATGCTGATGGAGGGCACGCAGTACACCCTCTCCCAGCTCAACGACACGATCAACCGGCTCGAGCGCGTCTCGGACACCG
This sequence comes from Usitatibacter sp., assembly GCA_036377935.1. Classification (GTDB taxonomy): domain Bacteria; phylum Pseudomonadota; class Gammaproteobacteria; order Burkholderiales; family Usitatibacteraceae; genus Usitatibacter. The sequence goes on along the minus strand of DASUXK010000101.1, from coordinate 1,741 downwards.
ACGAGCTCACCGGCCTCTACAACCGCCGCGCGGGCGAGAAGCGCCTCGCCGAGGAAGTGGCGCGCGCCGAGCGCGACCTGCAGACCTTCCAGCTCGCCTACTTCGACATCCACGGCTTCCGCGGCGTGAACGATCGGCACGGGCACAGCGCGGGCGACGCGTGCATCTCGCACGTGGCTGCGCTCCTGCAGTTGAACACGCGGCGCGGCGACTGGGTGGCGCGCTGGGGCGGCGACGAGTTCGTCGTCGGGCTGCATCGCAACCGCGCGCTGAAGAAGGTGGTCGCGCGGCTGATGAAGGCGATCGAGTCGAGTCCCTGCGAGATCGCGCCGGGGCACGACGTCGCGATCCGCCTGAGCTGCGGCGTGGCCGAGTACCGCTTCGGCTCCGGCTCCGCGGGCCTGCTCGCGGATGCGGACCACGCCATGTACGCGGCGAAGGAGCTCACGCGCGCCGACGGCCATTCGCACGTGTGCTATCGCAGCGAGCTCGACGTGCCTCGCGCGGCGCACGCCGAGCCCGTGGGCGGCTAGAGGAGATCCTCCTCGACCGCGAGCACGCTGTCGGCCCCGCGCATGGTGACGGTCGAGAGCGTGAGTGATTGCGGCACGATGTGGTCGGCGTAGAAGCGGGCGGTGAGCAGCTTGCCGCGCAGGAACGCCGCGTCGCCGCGCCCCGCCTCCAGGTCCTGCGCCGCGATGCGCGCCGCGCGCGCCATCATCCATCCTCCGGCGACGATGCCGAGGAGCTTCAGGTAGTACACCGACGCCGAGGCCACCGCCGCCGGATTCGCGGGATACGTCGCGACGATCCAGCGCGTGGCTTCCTCGAGCCGCGCCACGGCGGCGGAGAGGCGATCGCCGATCTCCTTCAGGTGCACGTTCTTCATGCGGCCGAGCTCCGCCAGGAAGGACTGCATCTCCTCGACCAGCGCGAGCGCGGTGCGGCCTGCCTCGCGGCCCACCTTGCGGCCGACGAGGTCGTTCGCCTGGATGCCCGTGGTGCCCTCGTAGATCGTCGTGATGCGCGCGTCGCGCAGGTGCTGAGCGGCGCCCGTCTCCTCGATGAACCCCATGCCGCCGTGCACCTGGATGCCCAGCGAGGCGATCTCCACGCCCGTCTCCGTGCACCAGCCCTTCACGACCGGCACGAGGAGGTCGACCATCGCCTGGCAGCGCGCGCGCTCCTTCGCGTCCGGCGCGCGGCGCGCGCGATCGAGCAGCGCGGAGACCTGGTACGCCAGCGCGCGCATCGCCTCGGTGAGCGACTTCATGGTGAGGAGCATGCGCTTCACGTCGGGATGCTGGACGATGGGCGAGGTCTTCGCGCCGGAGACGCCGACGGGCTTGCCCTGCAGGCGCTCGCGCGACCACCCGAGCGCGCGCTGGTAGGCCCGCTCCGCGATCGCCACGCCCTCGAGCCCCACGGAAAGGCGCGCCGCGTTCATCATGATGAACATGTACTCGAGCCCGCGATTCGGCTCGCCCATGAGGTAACCCACGGCGCCTTCCTTCTCGCCGTACATCAGCACGGCGGTGGGGCTCGCATGGATGCCGAGCTTGTGCTCGATCGAGGCGCACTTGAGGTCGTTCCTCGCGCCGAGGCTGCCGTCCGCGTTCACGAGCACCTTGGGCACGAGGAAGAGCGAGATGCCCCTCACGCCCTCGGGCGCGCCCTCGATGCGCGCGAGCACCATGTGCACGATGTTGTCGGTGTAGTCGTGCTCGCCGTAGGTGATGAA